>CAMYLW010000047.1 GCA_947259475.1 Thermodesulfobacteriota bacterium | reverse complement strand
TTCGACGATGCGGCCGGCATCGATGAGGCCAAAGAAGAGCTCCAGGAGGTAGTTGAATTTTTGAGCAATCCGGGAAAATTCCAGAAACTAGGGGGAAGGATTCCCAAAGGGGTGCTTCTGGTCGGCCCGCCGGGGACCGGCAAAACCCTTCTGGCCAGGGCTGTGGCCGGGGAGGCCAAAGTGCCTTTCTTCAGCATCAGCGGCTCCGAGTTTGTGGAGATGTTTGTCGGCGTGGGTGCGGCCAGAGTTCGTGATCTTTTTGCTCAGGCCAAAGAGCAGGCTCCTTGTATCATCTTCGTGGATGAACTGGATGCACTGGGCAAAGCGAGGGGCATGAGTCCAATGGGGGGTCATGATGAGCGGGAGCAAACTCTCAACCAGTTGCTCGTGGAGATGGACGGCTTCGATGCTACAGCGGGGGTTATCATCATGGCTGCCACAAACCGCCCTGAAATTCTTGATCCTGCCCTCCTGCGCGCCGGTCGCTTCGACCGGAACGTGGCCATAGACAGGCCCGATCTTCGCGGTCGAGAAGCCATTCTCAAGGTTCACACGAAAGGAGTAAAACTCGGCCCTGACCTTGATCTCGCTAAGGTTGCGGCTTTAACCCCTGGTTTTGTGGGTGCGGACCTGGCTAACCTTGTCAATGAAGCAGCCTTGCTTTCAGCCCGTCGAGATGAGAATAGCGTTGGCATGGCTGAGTTTCAAGATGCCATCGACCGGATCAGTGGAGGGTTGGAAAAGAAAAACCGGATGATGAATGAGAAGGAAAAACATATCGTAGCATATCACGAAAGCGGCCACGCTTTGGTGGCCATGAACGTGCCCACCGCCGATCCGGTAAATAAGGTCTCCATAATTCCCAGGGGCATTGCCGCCCTTGGTTACACCCAACAACTCCCCACTGAGGATCGTTACCTCATGACCCGGGAGGAACTCCTGGATCGGCTCTGTGTCCTGTTGGGTGGCCGGGTCGCGGAAGAAATCATCTTCAAAGATATCTCCACCGGTGCCCAGAACGACCTCCAGCGGGCCACCGACATTGCTAGAAGTATGGTCACTGAGTATGGTATGAGCGAAAAATTGGGCCTTGTTACCTATACAAGAGAGAAACGTCCCCTTTTTCTCAATACCGGCATTGCGCCTGCCAAAGAATACAGCGAAAAGACTGCTCAAGAAATCGACGCCGAGGTCTCCCGACTGATGGAAGAGTCCCACCAACGCGTCAGAACAATACTCAATGAAAAGAGAGAGCATCTGGAGATCATCTCCCAAACGCTCCTTGAAAAAGAGACCATCCTTGGAGATGAGCTGCGGGAACTATTAGGGTAGAACGCAGACTCAGCCTCGGTCTCAGGCTAAGGGCTGCCATTCCTGGAGCAGCCGAACTAACAAGTGCACTCCCATACCTGTGGCTCCCTTGGGAACCAAAGGTTTCCCTTTCTCCTCCCAGGCGCAGCCGGCTATATCCAGGTGAGCCCACGGCACTCCTTCTGGGACGAACTGCTTCAAAAAAATAGCTGCTGTAATCGCTCCAGCTTTGCGGCCATCTACGTTTTTCAAATCGGCAACGTCACTTTTCATGAGCTTAAAGTAACTATCCCACAAAGGTAGGGGCCACACCTTTTCACCACTCCCTTCCCCCGCGGCCTGTAGCCTGGCCAATAATTCATCGTCGGTACCCATGAGTCCGGCAACATCGTCGCCCAGTGCCACAATACATGCCCCGGTGAGAGTGGCGAGATCAACTATGGCCTGAGGCTCATAACGTCCGGCATAAGTGAGGGCATCAGCCAGAATCATACGCCCCTCGGCATCCGTATTTATTACCTCGATATTCAGTCCGCTCAATGAGTGGATCACATCTCCTGGTTTATAAGCTTTGCCGCTGGGGAGGTTTTCAGTGAAGGGAATAAGGCCAACCACCCTCAGCGGCAATTTTAGAGCAGCAACCACTTGAATGGCGCCGATGACCGCGGCAGCTCCTGCCATATCGTGCTTCATCCTGTCCATGTCTTTTGACGGCTTTATGGAGATGCCGCCGCTATCAAAAGTGATCCCCTTGCCAACCAGGACCACCGGTGGTTCGTCATCCTTTGATGGCTGATAATCCAGCGCCACCATAAGGCCTGGTTCATCACTGCCTTGCGCCACAGCTAAAAACGCACCCATCCCTAGTTTTTCAGCCTCTGCCTTTTCGATAAGATGGAAGTTCACCCCAGCCTGCTCCGCCACCTCTCCCACTCTCTCCGCTAGAATAGTGGGGGTAGCCAGATTTGGGGGCAAGGTGACTAGATCCCGAGCCAGATAAATTCCGCTGGCCATGGCCTTGGCCCAGTCTACTCGAACAGCCAGTTTTTTTGAATCCTTCTGTGAAATAATAACAAGCGAGTCAAAGTCCTTGATGTTGTCAAGATCTCTGGTTCTCAGTTCAGTGAATTGATATAGACCCAGCATCCCACCTAATACGCATGCTTCAGCCGTATCCTCAAGATCAAAAGGAAATTTACTATCGAAAGGAATGGGCAAGACTGCCCGGGGCTGACGCCGGTCCCTCAGAGTTCTCAGAGATTGGGCCGCTGCTTCCCGGAGAGCGTGAGCGCTGAACTCTTCCCGTCTACCCAAACCCATGAGAAGAATCCGTTTTGTCGCCATAGAGCCCTGACTATAGAGGAGAAGGTGCTCTAAGTGTTCTCCGCGAAAATCACCAGCCTCTATCACCTGACCAATAATGGAGCCGGCAGCATCGTTCACTGCGGCCGTAGTCTCAAGCAGCCTGTCATCCTGCTCAAAGTGAAATAGGACGAGCGCCTCCGCTTCCACAGCGGTGAAATCGCCCTTCTGCAATGTTATTTCCATCAGCAACTCCTTTGTCCGTTTGCAGCTATCAGTGGTCAGCGATCCGCATTTCGAAACACTGTATATTTTTGCTGTGGGAGCGGCTTCAATTTAGGATGTGAGATCCATCACTGTTTTCTAAGGTCTATTATCTCACATCTCACATCCATCGACTATCTTTGCTTCGAAACCGGGAACCCGCCCGCAGGGTAGGAGTCCGCAGGACAATTTTGATATTTAGATTTAGGATTTTAGATCCTTTTATCTGGGGTCTCTGGGGTCATTGGAGTCATTGGGAATTGGACTCTCTCCCTTTACTGGAAAGATCTCTAGAAGGAATGGATCCAGCATGTAATCGGGATCCAGCTTCCGTAATTCCTTCACCGCATTCCACGATTCACCGACCTCATCCGACTTGGCCGCAGCCAATGCCAAGCAATGCCAACTATCCGCATCACTTGGCTCTAAGGTGGTGGCTCGACGACACGAGACGATGGCCTCGTGGTAATGCTCCTGCTTGAAGTGAGTCAAACCAAGCCCACGGTGATTTTCACCGCTGTCAGGCTCAATATCCACTGCTCGGAGAAAGGCTTGCTCTGCGCGGAGATATTCCTCTAACTGCATATACGACATCCCCAGGTTGTAAAAGAGATCTCCTTTCTCCATACCGAGATCCACCGCCCGGAGGTATTCAGCAATCTCGTCGGGGTGGAGTCCCAGCTGACCGTAGGCGTAGCCCAGATGATAATGAGCCAGCCCGTTTTCAGGTTCCTGGCTTATCACCTGCAAATGCTGTTCAATAGCTTCTTCGAAACGGCCTTGTCTGAGTGGCAGGTCAGCGTACTCTGGGCATATCCAGCGATCATCAGTGCGGCCTTTCTTCAGCTTGTGGAGGCTCTGACAGCCCGAAGACAATAATAGGGAGGAAAACATAAGCAAAAGTGCCAGCACTAAGAAAACAGTGCCTCTACGTTTACCGAGGCTCATTTTCTGCCCCCTTGTATTGATTTCAGATTTTAGATTTCAGCTTGGCAAAAGTCTAATCTACAGAACCTGTAAAATACTGCAAAGTTAATGCCCAGCCCGGATGTTTCATGAATCACTTACTGCGACCAAGGATATGGCCGCCCTTCCGGGCTAGATGTTATCCATTGACAGGGATTGGTTTGCCCGTTTAGTATCACTTTTTGTGCTCGCCAATGCAAGAAAC
Organism: Thermodesulfobacteriota bacterium; assembly: GCA_947259475.1. Taxonomy (GTDB): domain Bacteria; phylum Desulfobacterota; class Syntrophobacteria; order BM002; family BM002; genus BM002. The sequence continues at coordinate 11,113 of CAMYLW010000047.1, read as the reverse complement.
TATACATCAAGGAATTTAGGAATTAGGAAATTAGGGAAACTGGGGCCCCGCCCTGAAGGGGTGGGGACTGAGCGGAGCGCAGCGAGCGCGAAGAATTGAGGAATTCGCAACCACTAAAACCTAGCAGATAGCGATCTCTTAGCCCTTTAATCCCAAAATGCCTGAATCCCTAAATTCCTTCATTACTTACTTGAGGATATAGCAGTGAAAGAATTCTTCTATCCAAAAAGCGTTGCAGTTGTCGGCGTTTCTGCCTCTCCTACGAATCTGGCCCGCGCCATCGTCTACCATCTTATTGAGTTCCACTATACCGGCAGGATTTATCTAGTGGGTCCCAAGGGTGGCTCGTTCATGGGTCACAAGATCTACCCCACCATTGTCGATATACCCGACCGGGTAGATCTTGCCGCAATCCTCACCCCGGCAGCGACCTTACCTGAAATCATTGACTCCTGCGGCCAGAAGGGTATCAAGCGGGTCGTGATCGAATCTGCCGGCTTCAGCGAATTGGGAGATGAGCGCAGAAACCTGGAAGAGCAGGTGATGGCTGCAGCCCAGAAGTATTCCATCCGCTTCATTGGCCCCAACTGTATCGGTGTCATCAATAAAGAAAACGGTCTGGCAATTCCTTTTATGCCGTTTCGCGATACTTTCAACCTGGGCTCCTTTTCCATCATCTCCCAGAGTGGTGGAGTGGGTGCGGCCTTGCTTAACACCCTCGCAGCTGAACATCTTGGATTTAACAAGTTCGCCTCCGTCGGCAACAAATTGGACACTGATGAAAACGACCTTCTGGAGTACCTTCTGGAAGACAAGGGTACCGAGACGATATTTCTTTACCTGGAAGGTATTGCCGACGGCCGTCGTCTGATGGAAATAGCCTCTCGCTCCAAGAAACCAATTCTTGTGCATAAGTCAAACATCAGTGAGGCAAGCACTCGAATCGCCCGCTCTCACACCGGTTCTCTCTCGGCCTCAGAAGAGGTGGTCAATGCTGCATTTCGACAATGTGGCATCCAGCGGGTCACTGACATGGGCTCCACCATGCTAGCCCTCAAAGCCCACAGCCTACCTCCTATGCGCGGCAATCGACTGGCGGTTGTTTCCCGCTCAGGTGGCCACGCTGTCGTTGCCGCCGACGCTGCGACCAAACATGACTTTGTACTCCAGCCTTTTCCGGGGGATTTTCTCCGCATGGTGGAAAAACGGCTGCGCGCCGGGGTGATTCGACTCGATAACCCTATGGACCTTGGTGACCTTTTTGATTTTGAACTGTTTCAGCAGATAGTCAGTGACACCCTGGCTCGTGCCGACATTGATGGGATGCTGGTTGTAGTTAACTACAACGGGGTATTTTTTCAAGATGACAGCCGCAGGCTAGTAAGAACTATCAAGGAGGCCTGTTTAGAAAGTCAGAAACCCGTGGCTCTCTGCGTGGTAACTAGTGACGAGGAGTGGCGGTTGAACCGTCGTAATCACCCGGGTTTTCCCATGTTTACAGACCCAGAAGAGGCGGCACAGGCACTGGCCATTTCCAGGGACTTTTCCAGCCGTCGACTCTCCACTTTTGCCGAGGCCGAAACCTTCGCGGTCGACAAACAAGAACCGCTCGCTATTCTGACCGCGGCCAAAGCCCGCCAGGCCCGGCAACTTACCACTGATGAGGCTTTTCAGATTCTTTCCAGCTACTCCATTCCCGTAGCCCCCTGGGCCAAAGTGATTGGTGCGCGAGAGGCCTCGGCTCAAGCGGCAGCATTGGGCTTTCCTGTGGCCGTGAAAGTAATGGGGGAACAATTTGTCCACAAGTCCGACGTGGGCGGAGTACTGCTTGATCTCAAGTCCGAGGCTGAAGTGGGTGAGGCGTACGAACGGTTGACAACCCTGATAGAGAAAACTGACCCTGGACTAAAAGAACGGTCTATTTTGGTGCAAAGGATGATCTCGGAGGGACACGAAGTCTTAGTGGGCGGCAAGCAGGATTCCACCTTTGGCCCGATAGTTCTTGTAGGTCTTGGTGGCGTGTACGTGGAGGTCTTCGGAGATGTGGCACTCCGCGTTGCACCTGTGAGTGCAGTGGAGGCTCGAAAAATGTTTGCTGAAATTCGCGGTGGCAAGCTACTAGAGGGTGTAAGAGGGCAGCCGCCAGCCGACCTCGAAACGCTCCTAGAAATAAGCCAGCGCATCTCTCAACTCATGTGCGATCTGCCTCAGATTCAGGAGTTGGATCTCAATCCCATCAAAGTCTTACCACAGGGCCAGGGATGTTTCGCAGTTGATTGTCGGATGATCCTTGCGTAGGTACCAGGTGTCAGTAAAAAGAAAAATTAAGGATAAAACCTGAAACCTGAACACTGAAACCTCCTACTCGACTTTGCGAAGTATCAGATCATCGCCTTGCCGGAGGATCTGAAAAACATCACCCTTTTGGAAGCCCAATTTTTCCAAGAGCAGTGAGCGGGTCAAGGTGATGCTGCCACTTTGGCCAATACTTCTCCTATAGCCCATATCAACAACTTTGGCCGCTGACCTATTCTTTGCCTTTGGCATCTCGAACTGTGGAATTTCACCAAGCTGTCGGAGGCCTCGCACATACAGGTCCTGTACCTGGCTTTTCGATGCGATCCCGAAGATTCGTTGGACTTCTTCCAGTGATTTTCCTTTCTGTACCTCCTGTGCCACCGTCTTGGGGTCCACAGGAGGGCTGCTACCAGCGGCCATAAATATATCCTCCGCAAATAGAGATGGTTCGGCAGTAATGCTGAAAAATAGATTCAGCCCGGATATTTCATGAATTGCTGTCGCGAGACCACGAAGATGGGCGTGCCACCGGGTAACCACAGGGTGTTGGTTCCGAGGCGTACCTGAACGGTACGTCGCAGGGTCCGACACCCGAGGACGCCAGGAAGGACGGCCATATTCGTGGTCGCAGCAAGTTATTCATGAAATATCAGGGTTAGAAATACAACTTAAACTCCATAAAGTAAAAATCAGGGAAGGTGCCGAACTCACTCTGGAGCTGCGGCTGTCCGGTGGAACTCTGTTCAGGGCGGTCACCAAAATTGATACTGGCTCCAACGAGGACTTCGGTGTTGTCCGATGGCGACCAGGTCAAGATGGGTTGAATCTGGCCGGAAGGATCTTCCCATGAGTAAAGTGCAGTCAGTTGACCGGTAATGATGGGTAGAAACTCATAGCTGACAAGAAGACCGCTTAAGTGCTGGCTCATTTGAAGACTGGAGCCGCTCCTGAATCTAACAAAGGACTCCTCCAGGTCATCGGATTCCCCGGCACCGTTGTAGAAGTACTCAATTTCCACGGTAAGCGTGTTGTCAAAGCGGTGGCCAAAACCTACCACAGCCGTGAAAGCGTCTTCCACCAGATCTCCTTTCAGTGGGGCAGGAAGGGGTTCGCTATCCTGACCCGAGAAGTAGGAAGCCTCGGCCCGGGCTTCAATGGGGCCGATCTCACCCACCAAACCGGATCCGAGTTGATAGCCACCGTAGATTTTGCCACCCTGGAGGGCCAAGTCCCAGCCCTTCAAGGTGGTGAACACCCTGCCAAGCACGGTTGAACCGTACCACGATGCATTCAAGGTCCCATCATCAATGAACTCTCCAGAGGAGTCGAGTTCCCGGCCAGCAACGGTAATGAGATTAATGCCAGTGAAAGAACCCAATGGAATGTCAACTCGCAATGCATCAACTCCAGCTTTGTAATCGCGGTCAAACTGTCTGGGGTCGAAAGGTAAGAATATGTCGAGCGGATTCCAAAAGTAGGCTTTACCAAAGGTTATGGCTTGGCGACCGACGGTGATGTCAGCCCAGGACAAAGCGTTCTTGGCGTTGAACCGGTCAAGCCACAAGCTGGCTACACTGTTATCACCCTCGTGCCAATCCCAGGTGGCGTCCAGAGCTCTATATCGCCGGTCCGCTCCACTCGTACCAAAAATGGGTGATTCCGTTCCATCTCCGGCCGAGGAGTAGGTGTAGGACTGAATCCCGTGGACTTCATATGAGAGCTGCTCGGTGGGTCTGCCCCCTGCTATGAGTCGCAGAAGGTTCTGGGAAAACTGATCGGTGTTCTTATCCCCGAAAAAGGGTTCGAAGTTGTAGTTATCTACGAGAGCATTGGTGGTGCTTAGTCTGCCGTCCAGGCCAAAATCGGACTCTGTATCGCCCATCAGGGCCCAAGCCGTATCAGCATTAAGGAACAGCGCAGCGCCTACAATAGCTATAAGCAGCCACCAGCAGAGACAGACCGACAACCAGTTACGTTGCGCCAACACATCCTCCGTGAGAGCCCACAACCGATACTCTCTATCATTTGATTAACCACAGAGGCACATATCCTGTGAAATCCGAAATCCGAATATCGAAATCCGAAACAAATTCGAATTACCGAAATCCAAATGACCAAAACACCAGACAACTCTTTTGGACGAGTAACGTTTCGAACATTTGAGAATTAGAATTTTGTATTTGTTTCGTGCTTCGGGTTTCGTATTTCGAATTTGAGTGCGAAGCACTCATCTCTGTCTCTGTGGTTCAGATTCCTCAACTATGCGAGCGGTCACCATTCTTATTGGCTTCATCATTGAGGATGACGCCGTCTTCAAGTTGCAGAAGCCGGCGCGCTTGCTTCATTACAGCCTCTTCATGGGTAGAGAAGAAAAAAGTCACTCCTTTTTCTTCATTAAGCCGGTGCATGAGATCCAGGAGAGCCATACCGGTCTTGGAGTCCACATTGGCAGTGGGTTCATCTGCCAGCACCAGTGCCGGTTCCGAAACTATGGCCCGGGCAATGGCCACCCGTTGCTGTTGGCCCCCACTCAGTTGCCGTGGGAAGCGATTCTCCAACCCCTCCAGTCCCACCTCCGCGAGCACTTCCCTCACCCGCGCTCTCCGTTCCTGGAGCATAAGGACGTACTCAGCATTCTCCAAAGCGGTCAGCACCGGAATGAGATTGTAACTCTGAAAAATGAAACCAAGACGATCTCGCCGTAACAGGCCCAATTCAGTATTTGATAGGTCACTGATTTCTCGACCGTCAACTTGGACTCGCCCGGAAGTTGGACGGTCAAGGCCGCCCATTATGTTAAGCAAGGTGCTCTTGCCGGAGCCTGAAGGCCCGGCCATGGCCGTGAAATCTCCAGCTTCAATGACAAGGTTAACCCCACGCAAGGCGTGGGTGAGGGCCTGTCCCTGCCCGTAGTCTTTGGTCACCTCTTGCAGGTTAACTATGGTCGCCATAATTTCCCCTATCGCAGTTGATCAACTATTGAGAGACGGGTGGCGCGGCGCATTGGAATGAGACTTAGGATTAATGTAGCTCCAAAGACGAGTCCTGCCGTACCCAAAAGCAGTTCTGTGGTTACCCGAGCATGCATCTTGGCGCTAATGGCAAAGCCCGAAATGGTAAATCCTTCTTCAAGGAGAGATCTCAGATCTATACCCCATACTTGTGCTGCCCAGGCCGAAAGTCCACCAACGAGCAGACCGAGGGCGCAGCCAATGAGCCCCAAATAGGCCGACTCCATGAGAATCTGCAGTCTTAGCTGAACGGGTTTTGTACCCAAGGCCAACAAAACCGCAAACTCCCGTTCTCGTTCCAGCACAGACATAAGAATGGTGTTGAAGATGGTAAAGAGAATCAAAAAGATCAGGATTGCCTGGAAAATCAAGTTTGAACCTTTGTCCAATTTTATGTAGGAGGCGATTTCCGGTATTACTTCCTGCCAGGGAAGGACGGCAATATCTTGCTCAGCCACCATCAGCCTAGCCTCCCGCAAAACTAACTCCTGCGCTTCGGGAATTCTTAAGACCACACCCAACTGGGTAGCACTTTCTTCAGGAAGAACGAAAAGGCGCCGAGCAAAATCTATTGGAGCCTGGATGAAATATCCGTCAATTTCCACCGAGCCTGTCTCAAAGATCCCCCTGACCCTGCACAGTTCATCCACCAGATTGCCGGCTGCGTCGTTGGTGGTGATAACCATCTTTTTGCCCACTGCCAGCTTCAACCGCTTGGCAAGCTCACTACCGATTACAACCCACGGACCATCATCGTCATTCAAATATCTTCCGGCGACGATGTGGCGAACTAAGGGCGAGGTATCCAGTTCTACTGAGGGTTCTATCCCCATCAACGTAGCGCTAACGTCGCCCGAAGCGGATCGGGCTATTCCTTGGCCCATAATAATCAGCTTAGTCCGCTCAACCTGGGGCAATCTTTCAATTTGGGATCGGAGAGATTCTGGGGTCTTGACCCAAAGATCGACAGCAGGGGCATCGCGATAGCCTGGGTTTTCCATGGTGATGTGACCAGCTTGCATTCGAACGACTTGGTCTATTAACTGGGCATAAACGCCCTCGCCAATGGCAATAAAAAAAAGCTAGTCTGGCTATCATAATAAAACATTCTCCTGTTCCGTCATTCCGGAAGGCGCCGAAGTCCGCCTGCGGCGGAGAATCCAGGAAGAAGAACAGCCACTGGATATCCCGCCTGGGCGGGACTCCGCTTCGTCCGGTATGACGATTATTACTATGCATATGCTCTTTCAATATTCCTTACGGTCGATGAATAGCTTTCACTGGATCCAACCGGGCTGCCAAGGCCGCCGGGTAGAGGGAGGCTAGCAAGCCAATGATCAGCATGAGCACCACCGGAATAAAAACCATTTTGGGACTGATGGTAGCTCTCCAGATCGGGTCAAAGGCTACACCGCCGACCGAGTAGGTGCCGGCGAAGATGCTAAGATCAAGACCGACTTCCTGCAAATAGTAGGAACCTGCCAAGCCCAAGATAGTTCCCAAAATCGTCCCCAAAGCAGCTAGCATAAGAGCCTCAGCGGCAACATCCCTGATAATACCCCATGGTGTGGCCCCTAAAGCCTTGAGAATGCCAAATTCTCGGATTCGTTCGTAGGTTGCCATGAGCATGGTGTTCATGACACCCATCCCAGCCGCCAGCAGAAAGATCAGCCCAAAGATCCAAATAAACGCATCAAAGAGATTGACCATATCCGAGATCTCGGGCATGAGTTGGCGCCAGCTCTTTATTTCTTCTTCAGGGGCTGCAATCGAGAGCAGTGCCGTTAGTCCTTCGGGGGAGACCATGCCTCTTGAATTGAAGGCTACCTCATGAATTCGATCTCCTGAAACAAAGAGTTCGACAAAGTCTGCCGCATGGATTAGAGCGGCGTTGCGATCGATGCTATCTCCGGCAGCTTTCAGAATACCCGTCACAGTATAGAGATCGTTGCCTAGAGAGCCATCGGCAGCCTGAACCACAACCACGATCTCAGAGCCAATCTGAGCCTGCAGAGACCGAGCTAACTTCTGGCCCAGGACCACACCACGCTGTGTGGTCTCTGATAGAAAGCGGCCCTCTTGCAGATGTTGCGCAAGGTCAAAGGTGGTCCGCTCCGAAGCTGGCTCCACACCCCAAAACCGTGCCCCAGCAGATTTGGTTCCAACGGCCACGAGTCCATAGCCGTAACGGCGGGGTGCGGCGGCGACGTTTTTTTGTTTTGCAGCCTGCAAAATGAGATCGGGCTCGTTCAAGGCCTTGTAGATTGAGTGGTCCGCCCGATAGCCCTGGGCGTGGACCTGGACCTCGCCAACCACGAGATTCGTGGCATTGGATACGGCGTGTTGCATGAGGCCGTCCATGAGCCCGTAACTTGCCATCAGGATAGCTGTGCTCAAGCATACTGCTGCTAGGGTGATACAGGTTCGCCTGGTGTTACGCCAGAGGTTTCGCCAACCGTATTGCAGGCTTTTCACGTAGTCGTCCTCTATTTTTGTAAGGTCCTCAAGGAGAAAAAGTCGTCTTTCAGATTGATATCGAAGTCAATTTTTTTGTAGTGGATTACAGTAGATTCGTCTGGTTTATCCTCTGGGACCATCGCCACCACAGCGGGAAGCAACCGGCCACCAAGTTGTGACACCTGGGAAAAGGTCATGGTCCGGGCCAGAAGAAGGTCCTCATCGTAGTACTTTATAGTTAAAGGTAAGTATTCCTTCCGCAGGGCCTTGACGAGCACCTTGCCCCAAACTACAGCCGCATCCGGCTTTGGGTAGCAGGTAACCTCGACAATTTCCTGGCCTTGCATTTCACCTGAAAAGGTAATCTCGAAGGTGTAGTCGTCGGCCATGCGGCTCTCTTTGACCAAATCATCGTTGGTAAAATGTGAGCCCATCCAGGACGCCGCCATCATGGATGAGGGCAGTTTAATTACCCTTTTCACTTTGGGCAGGTAGTTCCAAATGTCGTTACCGGAACGAAGAGTGGCAGTGCCCTTTTCTTTCTTGGGGGCGAGTATGCGGAAAAGAGATTGTTCCTTCCCCTTGCTCCACATCTCCAGCGACAATGACCGTTTCCAGTGGGCGGTGGTGACAGTCATGGTTGCAAGCGCTTGGCTCGACTTGCTTCGAAAGAGGTCGTCAACCTTGTCCAGAATCTGTCTGGGGGTAAGGGGTTGCTCCTGGGCCCGGACTGGGGCATGGCTCAAGAGCAAGACCGCAATGAAGATAAATAAGTATTTAGTTTTATTAAATACCTTGGAGAAGAGCTTCATTTGTTCGCTCCAATAGTGAGGAAGCCTGTTTGAAGATTCACCACAGAGGCACAGAGTACACGGAGGCTCTTTTCCCTGGCCGGGAGACGGCGGCCAGGGAAAAGAGCCTCCGCCTTCGGCGAATGCTCTCTAACCCGGCTCCAACCGTTGCCACAAAACCACCAGTGTACAAGATCGTGCCCGCAGGGCTGCGATCTTTTGCCCGATCGTCGTCTCCCGATCGGGCAAAAATATAGTTCCCTCTGTGCTCTCCGTGTCTCCGTGGTTAGTAAAATCATAAATCGAACTCCGATATCTACAGTTTGCGGGGGGTTGCGGTCAAACCATTGATGACAACAGTCATGAATCCCCTGGCAGCGGTCAAAGGATTGAAATCATCGTCGAACCAGGCCTGAAGGAGTAAAGCGTCCCAGGTTCCAACCAGGGCTGCGGCCACTGATTCAATGTCAACCTGCGGCTGAAATTCGCCACGCTCTATCCCGTCACGGATCAGGATCGAGACAATCTGCCGAAAATCACTGTAGCCATTTTTGAAGGCTTGTTTGAACCTCTCCCGCATCTGAGATGAAGCAGATGCGGACCAGAACTCCATAACCAGTGAATACATATCTTCCATTTGAGCCCAGGAGCTCATAAGTGAATCGCTCAAGGCGTCCAGTCGCTCTGAGGCAGATCCTCCCAGGGCAGAAATACTGACCTTGGCCTCTGCTTCAGTCGCTTTGACAAACCACTCAAACACAGCGAAGAAAAGGTCCTCTTTACTGTCGAAGTATTCGTATAAAGTACCCTTGCCGATTCCGGCTTTAATGGCGATCTCCGCCATTAAGGTGGAGGCAAAACCTCGTCGAGCAAAGACCTTGGCAGCGGCTTTGATGATGAGGGCTCTCTTTTCTTCCTTTCGAGATAACTGTATCATTGAGTATGACCTCCATTTGACCGACTGGTCAGTCGATAACTATCATATAATAAATCAAATAATTAGTCAAACATAGAAAGATTGACTGACCAGTCGGTCATGAAAGTCATTGCACATACAAATCTAAGAAACCTGAGCCCTTGAGCCAGGTCAGAGTTCAATGGCTTTGCCGGGAAAGATGGCGAGCTGTTTTGGAGTACTAGAGTTTATGAAATCCCAAATTCCAATATCAAATGACCAAAACAGGTTTTGAATTTTGGTCATTGTTAGTTGTTTATTATTTGAGATTTGTGATTTGGAATTTTTAGTCACTTCAGCAAACTCCAGCAAAGCGGGATCTTCGACGGGCTTGGGTTTTTTACTAGAATGTCCAACGCTCTAGAGGTTGACCTTTCTGTGGATGAGAATTATAGTGACCTGTAACCTCCCGTTTGAAATTCCGCGCGGTGCGGTTGTTCCGAACGGGATTTTTTTTAAGGAGAAGATACTGATGAAGATTCAAGACAACGCCTATGTGAGCATTGAGTACACCCTCTCCCTCGACTCCGATGAAGTGATCGACAGTTCCGATCCCAGCGAGCCTTTTGGTTTTATATTTGGCGCCAGTCAGGTCATAGTGGGACTTCAAAAGGGACTAGAGGGGATGGAGCAAGGCCAGAGTGCCAAGTTGACCGTTGAGCCTGAGGAGGGTTACGGCCAACCCAACGAAGAGCTCTTCCGTGAAATTCCGCGTGATCAATTTCCTCCCGACATGGACATCGAACCCAACATGGTGTTCGAGGCTAGTGGGCCCCAGGGGCCGGTGAGGCTACGGGTGGAGTCCGTGAACGATGAGGTGGTGGTAGCCGACATGAACCACCCGCTGGCCGGGGAACGTCTGCATTTCGATGTCAAAGTGGTCGAGGTTCGAGAGGCCCAGGCTGAGGAGTTGGAGGCGCTGAAAGAAAACGCCGGGTGCGCCCCCGAAAGCTGCGCATGTTGCTCAACCACGTGCGACTGATCTGAGCCCAAAGATGACACCGCGCTAGATTCAGAGCAGATCAATCCTCACCTCTACGATTTTGGGAACTAGCGTATTAAAGCCCTTCAGACATGAAGGGCTTTTTTGTTTTGTCTTGACCATGGCAACTCCATTAGGCTTAATGGAAAAACGACTGAGATTCACAGTTTTCAGATTCTTAAACTTATCGTTGGAGAGATTTCTTGGAGGTTCTGACTAACAAGGTCTTACGATTTATCTCGGATACCAGATTCGAGGACTTGCCCGACAATGTAATCCATCAGGCTAAGCGGTGCCTTCTGGACACCCTGGGTGCACTTTTGGCAGGCAGTGACACGCCAGTGGTCCGTATTATGAGCTCATTCGCCACTAAGTACTTTAGAGGAACCGAGGCTACTATCCTGGTAAGCGGAGAGCGGGTGTCGCCAGTCGGCGCTGCCCTGGCCAACGGATATGCCTGCAACGCCCTGGACATTGATGATGGCTATAGGATGGTAAAGGGCCATCCGGGTGGTTGTGTGCTCCCAGTGCTCCTGGCGGCAAGCGAGTCCGCCGTTCACCCGAGAGGTACAGACTTCCTGAGCGCACTTGTCATCGGATACGAAGTTGCGATTCGAGC
>CAMYLW010000046.1:1949-15721 GCA_947259475.1 Thermodesulfobacteriota bacterium | reverse complement strand
ATCCTGGGTGAAGAAGTGGGCCAGCAGAACGGTAAACAGTGGCATGACCGCATTGATAATCGCGGCCAGTCCAGAGTCCATGTTTATCTCAGCCCAGGTTATGAGAGTGTATGGCAGGGCACCGTTGAAAAGGCCCATCAGCAAAAATGATCCCCATAGGGGACCGAAGGAGGGCATCCTCAGCCCCCGGGAGCGCAAGACCAAATAAAGCACCAAGGCGGCCGGTGCTGTTCGTCCGAAAGCCACGGTAAAAGGTGGAATAGTGACCACAGCCACCTTGATGAAGAGAAAAGATGCACCCCAGATGAGGCCTAGTACGAGAAGTATTGCGAAGTTTCGTAGCGACATCCTGTCTCTTTCCCTAAAAATCACATATTCAGTAAACGGTAAAATGAAGTCATTACACTACGCGCCTAGGCGCTTCGTTGTCACTTGGGCTGCGCCCGTCATGAGGCCTTACAGCCGTCATTAAGTTGTTTCAACGCCACAATGACAGTTAACTATGAATGACAGCGGAGCATAGTGCCCTAATGACCATAAATGACGCCGAAGGCATAATGACAGCGTAGCGTAGTGACGGCCACGTTCCGTGGCCAAATGACCACGACTAACCGCGCAGTGTAATGACTTCTGTATGCCCGCTGCCTGCTGATTGCGTGGGTTTACGTGCAACCAGCTGTGCCACCGCCCTGGTGGGGTTTTCCTTGATACCCTCGAAGGAATGAATGACCTCCCAGTCTGCGAACATGTGACCTAACTCCCCTGATTGGAGCAGATAATCTGGATTGCGAGGCTTGCCAAATCGGGGCTGTTCAGCGGTGAAGGTCTCATATATCAATAATCCACCCTTTCTCAAAGCCTTTTTTATGCAGGGTATCAGGGGCCTGTGCAAATAGCGAAAAACTAGAATTGCCCCGTAAGCATGCTCGGGCAGGGGATTGACTCCCTCTGGTTCAAGATCCACTTGCCACACAGTAATCTCTGCGCCGCACTCCGCTGCAAGCTCCCCTGCCCTCTCCAACGACTCACTGGAGAGATCTCCACTGATCACCTTCACGCCCTTCAGGGCCAGATAAATGGAGTTGTGGGCTTCACCACAGGCGAGATCCAAGACCGGACCTGGTAAGGTCTTCTTAAGAATAAGGCCACTGTGTTCTACCAGCAACTGGGCAGGTTTCAACTTACTTTTCGCTGATCTCACCTAATCACCCCTTGCACATTTCATTGTTATTCTGGTAATCTCAATTATATAAAAGGAGTCCTCCTAACTTTCAAGCTTCCATTATTAAGGCAACATTGTAAAGGAGTCTTATTAGCGACTATAGGATGCCCGAGGCCTGACTGGCCCATGTGCTCATCCTGCAATCCTCCAGTACAAATTCTCTCGGAGAAGTGGAGCTTTCTCTTGAGGGTTTTTAGTTTATTACAGTGGATCAAGTTTCATCCAAGCAAACCTCTGAAGAAAGGAGGAAGGGAATGATTAGAAAAATCGGTCTATTCGTGTGTGGTCTCATATTCATTTTCGCTGTGACCGCATGTGAGAAAAAAGAACCTGAAAAGGCTGAAGCCCCCACCCCAGCTGTTTCCGAGAAAGAGGGTGGAACCCTGGTCTTTGGTCGCGGCGGTGACAGTGTGGGACTGGATCCGGCCTACGAGACGGATGGAAATTCCTTCATGATCTGCGACAACATCTATGAGGCCCTGGTCTTTTACATGGATGAGTCAACCGCCCTGGAACCGGGGTTGGCCGAGTCCTGGGAGATCTCGCCTGACGGCAAGACCTATACATTCAACTTGCGGAAAGGGGTCACATTCCACGACGGCACACCCTTTAACGCCGACGCCGTGGTCTTTTCCATCGGCCGGATGATGAAAGACAGAAAAGTGAAATTCTTTGGCCCGGGTTGGGATATCCCACCGCAGGAGCGTCCGCCCGAGTACTGGGTCTCCATGGAGATGGATGACACCATTGATTCCATTGAAGCTGTGGACGACTACACCGTTGTCTTCAAGCTCAAAAGGGTTGAGGCCCCCTTCCTGGCCAACATGGGGATGGACTTTGCCGACATCATCAGCCCTGCTGCATTCACGAAGAATCCCAAAGAGTTTCTCCGCAATCCGGTGGGGACCGGCCCGTTCAAGTTTGTCGAGTGGATCAAGGACGACAGAATTGTTCTGGCTAAAAACGAGAACTACTGGGATAAGTCAGGCGGTCCTTATCTGGACAAGGTCATCTTTCGCGCTATTCCTGAAAACTCGGTCCGCTTCCTGGAGCTGAAAGCAGGAAACATCCATGTCTGCCAGTTTCCCAATCCGGCAGATATTCCAATGGCCGAGCAAGATCCCAATCTCAAATTGGTATCCCAGCCTGGAATGAACATCGGCTACCTCTCCTTCAACCACACTAAGAAACTCTGGAAGAACATCCATATGCGGAAAGCGATAGCCCACGCCATCAACCGCAAGGCCATAGTGGACAACATCTACCAGGGTATGGGACAGATGGCCAAGAACCCCATCCCACCGACCATGTGGGGCTATAACGACGCCATCCAGGACTTCCCCTACGATCCAGAAAAGGCCAAGTTGGAACTGGCCGAAGCCGGCTACCCGGGAGGCCAAGATTTGCCGGAGATCACTCTCTGGTCCATGCCGGTTCCCAGACCCTATAATCCTGAAGGGTTAAAAGTAGGCGTTGCCATGATCTCTGATCTGGCCAAAGTAGGGATCAGAGCAAGGATCGTCAGCTACGATTGGGGAACCTATTTGAAACGCCAGCGGGAGCAGCCCAAGGATATGGACCTCTTCCAGCTTGGTTGGACCGGTGACAATGGCGACCCGGACAACTTTCTGGCCGTACTTTTTGATGGCCTAGCCTCACCCGCCATCAGAACCCAGTGGAAGAGCAAGGAATACCACCAACTGATGCAAGCTGGAAAACAGACAATCGACCAGGCCAAAAGGGCTGAGATCTACCAGAAGGCATTGCAGTTGATCCATGATGAGGTGGCAGTGATCTCCGTGGCTCATTCCACCGTGATTTGGCCGATGAGAAACAACGTTATGAACTTCAAGCTCCATCCCACGGCTTCGGTGCGGATGAAAAACGTCCGGCTCGAGTAAGCATCGTGCGAGAGCTCCATAGACCGTAAAATGAGGGGGAGCGGGAAATGATCCCGCTCCCCTTCTTGCGCAATGAAAGATCACGAACAGATGAGGTTTCAATATTAAGATTTCAGGTGTCAGGTTTCAGGTGTCAGGAAAAAGAAACATAGAAGCTGAAACCTCAACATTGACATCAGACACCTTCGAAGAACTACTTCCTTTGGGCCTGGATTCTTTAATAATCCACCCAGTTGCTTGTCGATTCAGAAAAGGTCATATCTTTGGACTCAAGGTACAGCTTGGCCGCACAACCACCCTTGTCCGAAAGGACTATCACTAATACACTCTCTCCATGCTAGCCTACATCATTAGACGGATATTCTTACTGATTCCCACTCTTCTGGGGATATCCATCATCATTTTTCTGATGATGCACATAACCCCTGGTGACCCAGCAGAACTTCTCCTGGGGGAGCGGGCCACGGTAAAATCCCTGGAAGCGATGCGGGAGCACCTTGGTCTCAATGAGCCTCTTCTAGTCCAATACGGCATGTTCTTGAAGAGATTAGCGAAAGGGGATCTGGGAGAGACCATCTGGACCCGGCAGAAGGTCTGGATTGAGGTGAAACAGCGCTTCCCCGCCACCATAGAACTGTCCGTTGCCGCCATGTTCATCAGTACCTTTTTGGGCATCATTCTCGGCATCATCTCCGCAACCAAGCAGTACTCAGTTTTCGACTACATAAGTATGCTCGGGGCCCTCGTGGGGGTCAGTATGCCCATATTCTGGCTGGGGCTGGTATTAATGTTGATCTTCTCCTTGCACCTTGGCTGGTTTCCCATGTCCGGCAGACTCAGCGTGAATATAGACCTGCATACTATTACCAACTTCTATATTTTGGATGCTTTGTTGACCAAAAACTGGGCGGCATTCAAGGACGCCCTTTGGCACCTCACCTTGCCTGCCGTTACCTTGAGTACAATCCCCATAGCCATAGTGGCTCGCATGACCCGCTCCAGCATGCTCGAGGTTTTGCGCCAGGATTATATCAAGACCGCCAAAGCCAAGGGACTTTCCCCTCTAGTCGTTGTTCTGAAACATGCCTTGCGTAATGCGCTCATCCCAGTGGTAACCGTAATTGGCTTGATGTTTGGCATTCTCTTGGCAGGTGCCATCCTCACCGAGACAATCTTTGCCTGGCCCGGGGTGGGGAAATGGCTCTATGACGCTGTACTGCAGAGGGACTATATGGTCATTCAGGGGGGGACACTCTTTGTGGCCGGTATATTCGTGATCATCAACGTAATTGTCGATGTCCTTTATGCGGTAATCAACCCCAAGATTAGCGTGCAGTAGCAGATATGGCTTCTTTGTTACAGAGAAAAAAATCTGCAAGAAATCCAGAAGAACGCCACCCTTTTTTCGATCAACTGGAACAGCTCTGGCGCAACAAGACAGCAGTGGCCGGGCTGCTGGTTATCACTCTCTTTGTATTGACTGCCATCCTGGCGCCTTTCTTGAGCCCCCACAATCCCGTCGAGGTTTCTTTGTACGATCAGATCAAACCACCAATCTGGGAAGAGGGAGGAACCTGGAAAAACGTTCTCGGCACGGATGATCTGGGCCGAGATATCCTTTCACGCCTTGTCTATGGTGCCCGGGTCTCGCTGTTTGTGGCTTTGGCCACTGTGGGAATTGCTGTTTTTTTCGGCTCTTTTCTTGGTGCTATTTCAGGCTACTATAAAGGTTTTCTGGACAATATCATCATGCGTTTCATGGATATACTCCTGGCTTTTCCCCACATTCTCCTGGCCATTGTTATCATGGCCTACCTGGGTCCCGGCCTGACCAATGCCATGATCGCCATCGGGATAATCTATATACCCCGCTTCGCCCGAATAGTGAGGGCTTCCGTCCTGGAGGAGTGTGAGAAGGATTACGTTACCGCATCCAGGTCCGTTGGCGCCAGGGACTGGAGGATAATCTTTGTCGCCATCCTCCCCAATTGCCTGGCCCCTCTCATTGTCCAGACCACACTTGGCTTTGCCTCTGCCATCCTGGATGCAGCCGCCCTTGGTTTTCTTGGTTTGGGAGCCCAGCCGCCCACACCCGAGTGGGGCGCCATGATTGCCATGGGCCGTTCCCACATCCTCAGGGCCTGGTGGGTTATGACCTTTCCCGGCATCGCGATTTTGTTTGCGGTGCTTGGTTTCAACCTTTTCGGTGACGGTCTCAGGGACGCTCTGGATCCACGGTTGAGGGATTAGTACAAATGGGAAGCAACGACCTCGTCCTGGAAATTCAGCAACTGCAGACGTACTTTTACGTTCGAGGTCAGGTGGCCAAGGCTGTTGATGATGTGGACCTGGCCATCGCTTCAGGTCAGACCCTCGGGCTGGTGGGAGAATCGGGTTGCGGTAAGAGTGTAACCGCCCATTCCATCATCGGCCTCATCCCTGATCCGCCTGGCAAGGTCGTTGGCGGCAGGATTCTTTTTGAAGGTACCAATCTGTTGGAACTACCCGAGGCCAGAATGCGGAAAATAAGGGGAAACCGGATTTCCATGGTTTTCCAGGAGCCCATGACCTCCCTGAACCCGGTTTATTCTGTGGGCGATCAGGTGGCAGAGGTCATCAAGCTCCACCAGCACCTGTCCCGAAGTGAAACCCGCAACCGGGTTGTCGAGATGCTCCAGTTGGTCGGCATTGCGGAGGCAGAGAAATGCAGCGCTTGCTATCCCCACCAGATGAGTGGCGGCATGCGGCAGAGGGCAATGATTGCAATGGCTCTGGCTTGCAGCCCCACACTTATGATAGCCGATGAGCCCACAACCGCCCTGGATGTAACCATCCAGGCTCAGATTCTTGCTCTGATGAACAAGCTCAAGGAAGAGACCGGGGCTTCCATCCTTTTCATCACCCATGATCTTGGCGTTATTGCTGAGATGGCTCAGCATGTGGTGGTAATGTACGCCGGGAAAGTCATGGAATACACCGATGTGAAGACCCTATTTGCTGAGCCCAAGCACCCTTACACCGTAGGATTGCTGCAATCCATCCCTGTTCTCGGCAGGGGTCAGCGGGACCAGAAACTCAACGCCATCTCCGGTGTGGTGCCATCTTTGCTCAACCTCCCCAACGGTTGCCTGTTCAGCGACCGTTGCCCAGATGTTTTTGCTGATTGCAGAACCATAGAGCCGCACATGTATCAAGTGGGAAAAAATCACACGGCACGGTGTCTTAAATATGCTTGATCCTCAAATCGTAAATGGATCCCTTGTTGAATTGAAAGCTTTGGTGAAGCACTTCCCCATTCGAGGTGGAGTCTTTCTGAAGGAGGTTGCATCGGTCAGGGCTGTGGACGGTGTCAACCTGAGCATACGTGAGGGTGAGACGCTGGGGTTGGTTGGCGAGTCAGGCTGCGGCAAGACCACACTCGGTCGCCTCATCCTGCGCCTTGAGGAGCCGACTTCCGGTGAAATTTTTTTTCAAGGAGAGAACATCCTCGCCTATAACAAGGAGCGCATGCGAAATCTGCGTCGGCAGATGCAGGTTATCTTCCAGGATCCCTTTTCCTCTCTGAACCCGCGCAAGACAGTCTCTCAGATCGTGGGGGAGCCCCTGCTCGTCCACGGCATGAAGAACAGAAGAGAACGGGAGGATAGAGTACTGGAACTGCTTCGAGTGGTTGGCTTGCGGCGGGAACACATGCGCCGCTATCCGCACCAATTCTCAGGCGGACAAAGGCAGAGAATCTGTGTGGCGAGAGCATTGGCTCTCCACCCCAAACTGGTCGTCTGCGATGAGGCCGTGTCAGCCCTGGACGTTTCCATTCAAGCCCAGGTGATTAATCTACTCAAGGACCTCCAGCAAGAGTTCGGGCTCACCTACCTCTTTATCTCGCATGATCTGGCAGTGGTGGAGCACGTTAGCGATCGGCTCGCGGTTATGTATCTCGGCAAAATAGCGGAATTAGCTGATAGTGTAAAAATCTATCAGACCCCTCTCCATCCTTACACCCAGGCTCTCCTTTCCGCCTCTCCCATCCCCGACCCCACCCTGAAAAGAGACAGGATAATTTTGAAAGGTGATGTGCCCAGCCCCATCGATCCCCCTCATGGCTGCCGCTTTCACACTCGCTGCCTTTATGCTGAGGATATTTGTAGTCAACAAGAACCTCAGCTCAAGGAAGTGAAAGAAAACCACCTGGCAGCATGCCATTTTGCCGGATCAGTGGGGGTGCACTGATCATTCGTACCCTGGAGAATTGGGGTGCTGGAGTGTTGGAGTAAAGGAGAACTGGAGTATTGGACTGTTGGAGTAAGGTAAACTTATAAAATCCCAAACTCCAAGCACCAAATTACAAACAAATCTCAAATTCCAATACTAAATGACCAAAACAAGTTTGAAATTTGGAATTTTGGTCATTGTTATTTGTTTGATATTTGTGATTTGTGATTTGGAATTTCTATTCCTCTAATACTTCAGTCCTCCAAAACCGCTGGACATGTCTACCGGCACAGCCATTGAAACTTGATCTGGCCTAAAGGACCTGATTTTCTTTGCCTAAGTAAATACTGGAGGTCTAGTCATTGAAACCTATATACCTTGATTACAACGCCACTACTCCAATTGACCCGGAAGTTGCCGAGGCTATGCGCCCTTATCTTTTCGAATATTTCGGCAATCCTTCCAGTTCTCATTGGTACGGTATTCAGACGAAAAAGGCTGTGGACGAGGCCCGCCGCCAGGTAGCGGATCTGTTGTATTGCAACCCCGAAGAGGTGGTGTTTACCAGCGGCGGCAGCGAATCCAACAATTACGCTATCAAGGGTACTGCCTTTGCCAATCGGGAAAAAGGTAACCACATCATTACCTCGGCCATCGAGCATCCTGCTGTGCTCGAGGTGTGCAAGTACCTGGCAGAGAAAGGTTTCCAGATAACCTACCTACCCGTGGACGAATTCTGTCTGGTGAAGCCGCGAGAATTACAAAACAGTATTAGGCCACAAACCATCTTGATTACCATTATGCATGCGAACAACGAGGTGGGTACCATTCAGCCCATAGCTGAGATTGCCAAAATTGCCAAAGAGCACGGCATCGTTTTCCATACCGATGCGGCGCAATCTGTGGGAAAGATACCCACTCGGGTGGACGAGTTGGAGGTGGACCTTCTCACCATTGCCGGTCACAAGCTCTACGCTCCCAAGGGAATTGGAGCTCTGTACGTCAGAGGTGGGATACGACTGGAAAAACTCATTCACGGCGCAGATCACGAGCAGGATCTCCGTGCCGGCACCGAGAATGTTCTTGAGATTGTCGGCCTGGGTCAAGCCTGCGAGATCGCAAAGCGTGATCTGGAAAAGAACACGCGCCACATGCAGAAGATGCGAGATTTACTCTACGCCGGTCTCAGGCAACAACGGGGTGAAATAAGACTGAATGGCCACCCTGAGAAACGGTTGCCCAACACCCTGAGCGTGTGCTTTAAGTCCATTGAAGCCAACACCCTTTTAGCAGAGATTGAATCCGTTGCTGCCTCGGCAGGGGCTGCCTGCCACTCAGATTCCGTTCGCGTCTCCTCGGTGCTGGAGGCCATGCAAGTGGACCTGGAGTACGCCATGGGCACTGTACGTTTTTCCACCGGCAAAATGACCACAGAGGAGGAGGTGAATCACACCGTGGCCGTCTTCGTTAAGACCGCCCGGCGGTTGCTGGCGGAGAAGTAAAAGTGGTAATTTTTTACCCAAATTCTGGCTTTAATTACCTAATTTATAATACCCCTCCCCACCCATCAACCATGTAAGTATTTAAAATAACAACACTTATACGTCGCAGGGGCCGACACCCGAGGACGCCAGGAAGGACGTCCATATCCGTGGTCGTAGCAGATGATTCATGAAATCTCCGGGCTAGGGAGCACTCTCACACTTGAAATCTTCCGGCGCAGTTCTTGCTAGATATTGTATATCCACAAATATCCTCCCCTCCCCTGGCGGCCTCTGGCTCGTAGAGCCGACGCCTCGGAGAGGAGAGGATTATGAGGTTATCGGAAAGGCTTATAGTCTATGCCAGAAAATTCCCTAGACCGCAGAAAAAAGGGCGACAGACGCTCCGATAAAGATAGGAGGGCAGGTAAAGATAGGCGAAGTGGTGCTGACAGAAGAAGCGGTAAAGACAGAAGATCCGACTGGGGACCAACCCAAGAACATAGCTTTCAAGGAGTCCTCAAAACAACTTCTACTCTCTCCCACCTGCTGGGCCAGCCCTTGACCGTAATAACCGGCTACGTCGACCTGTTGTCTGAGAGCACCAATGAGGCAAACACAAAAGAAAAATTGTCGATAATAAAAGGGCAACTAGACTTGATTAACAAGTATATGGCAGATCTGAGAAGTATCAAGGAATATAAGACTATAAATATAGCCGGTGTTACTTTGCTGGACATAGAGCCGACAAGAACAATTAAGAATGATTGAAGAAGATAAGACGCCTATTAACTTAGCTCCGCAAGAATCTCTTCTCCCCTTGGAAACTATGGCACAACTTCCCGAACCCGTCATCTAGTATCACTTTGACCACCTTCCGAAACTCTCCTCTTAACCATTTTCCATAGCCAGGATAATTCATGAATCGGCTGCTCCGAGCATGGTCTACTTCTTGCACTCGATTTGCCTTGCCCGTCTTGGTTTTTTCTACCGAATAGGACATTGCATTAATGGCTAAACCCATACCCAACTCAATTCGCATCCTTGTGGTGGACGATGAGCCAGCAATTCTGTCCTTATACCAGGAAACACTCCAACCCAAGTCCAACCCCAACCATTTTAATTTAACTCTCTGCAGTCAAGCTGAAGAAGCTCTTGATGCTTTTCGAACAGCAGTGGAGGAGGGAAAGCCCTTTGCAGTGACTTTCCTCGATTTAAGGATGCCTCCGGGGCCTGATGGGATTTGGCTGGCAGAGAGAATTCGAGCCTTGGACCCTTACACAGAAATAGTAATGGTGACCGGCTATTCAGATACCAGTACCACACCAGATAAAATAGCCTCTCGCGTGCCGCCAACCGATAAGCTCCTATACTTGCAGAAGCCCTTTCACAACCTCGAGATTCAACACTTCGCTGCGTCCTTGAGCACAAAATGGCTTGGCGAGATAGAACTAAGAAAGATCCGTAACGATTTGGAAAGTCGAATCGAACAGCGGACCATAGAGCTCATCAAACTCAACGATCAATTGAAACAAGACATTGTCAGGCGTAAAAGTGCCGAAGCAGAAGTTCAATCTACCCTGGCCAAATTGAGAAGTGCCATGGGCGGAATCGTCCAAGCCATGGCCATGACAGTGGAAAGGCGGGATCCTTATACCGCCGGCCACCAGCGGCGCGTGTCTGATCTGGCTCGAGGGGTGGCAGTAGAGATGGCACTGTCAAGCCACCAAATTGATGGAATCCGTATAGCCGGCTTGATTCACGACCTAGGAAAGATCTGTGTGCCAGCTGAAATCCTTAGTAAACCTGGACAGTTGTCTGAAATCGAGCATACTCTAATCAAGGATCATCCCCAGGTGGGATATGAAATCTTGAAGGAGGTAGAATTTCCGTGGCCAGTTGCCCAGATTGTCCTGCAACATCACGAAAGAATTGACGGCTCCGGATACCCCGCAGGTTTGTGCGGTGAAGATATCCTTGTCGAGGCGAGGACATTAGCTGTAGCAGACGTAGTAGAGGCCATGGCCTCGCATCGACCGTACCGGCCAACCCTGGGCCGCGACATGGCCCTAAAGGAAATCTCTCAGAACAGGGGAGTCCTGTACGATCCAGATGTGGTAGATGCGTGCATGAAGCTTCTTCTAGAGAAAGATTTTCAATTTAGACAATAGCGCAGAGGGCAAAGCGTTCAAATTTAGAAAACGACTATTTACTTTACTCCGTCTTATAGCAGTCTAAGGAAGCCTGATTGAAGATTTACCACAGAGGCACAGAGATCACGGAGAAGGTTGTTTTTTCCCTGGCCGGGAGACGACGGCCAGGGAAAAGAGCCTCCGCCTTCGGCGAAAGCTCTTTAGCTGGCTCCAATTGATGACATCAAACCACCGGGTACTAGATCGTGCCCGCAGGGCTGCGATCTTTTCTCCGCGCTTCGCTTGGAGTCCCACCCTTCGGGCGGGTGCCCGCTTTGCCCGATCAGAGGCCTGTCCCGCTGTGTAAGCGGGGCTCCCAAAAAAACAAAAAATATAGTTCCCTCTGTGCCCTCCGTGTCTCTGTGGTTAGTAAAAGCACATAGCGAAATCTGGTGCCTACTTGCAACGGCTACCTGCTGACTGGACTTAGAATGTCCTCTCACCCTCTACATCCTGCTTGGCACTTTTTGTTCTACGGAAACAAACCTTTTTTGTTTTAGACAAACAAGAGTTGGTGTAAAATGAAAGTGATTGAAGCGATTGTTGGGATACACGCCGAGGTTCCCGGTGTTAAGGAATTCCGTGGGTTATAACCTCTTGAATTGTGAGGAGAGAAGATGAGGAGGTCGCGAGACGACATTCATCTGGGTGTGAAGGCTCTCAAGCTTGGCAGTAAGATACGTGAACTGAGACTGAAGAAGAATTACACTCTGCAGGATGTGGCTGCCAAAACTGGCTTGTCCAAACCATTTCTCTCGCAAATTGAAAATGACCACGTGGTTCCACCTGTGGCTACCCTGCTCAAGGTGGCCAGGGCCTTCAATGTTAGCTTAGCCCACTTCTTTCAGGACGAGGTGGGAAGCGACAAAATTGCCATCACACGACACAATGAACGGATTCGAGTAGAAAAGCGGCCTCACCACCGCAAGGGTGAGGTCAATTATGTGTATGAGACCCTGGAGACCAAGAAGACCAACAAGCAGATGGAACCCTTCTTAGTGGAATTTCCTGTGCAGGATACCAGCGAGATGGTCTTCATGAACCATGACGGAGAGGAATTCCTGCATGTTCTTGAGGGCACGCTCGAGTTTCGCAGCGTGTCCCGGGTGGAGGTGCTTGAGTCAGGAGACAGCATTTATTTTGAATCAGACCTTAGTCACAGCTTTCGTTGCCTGGGGGAAAAAGCAGCGAGAGCTATTGTGGTGTTCTGGAATGGTTGAGGATTCAGGTGTCAGGATTCAGGTGTCAGGAAAAAGAAACATGGTAGCTGAAACCTGTTGGAGCGAAGCGAAAATCCCGTCTGAAGCGAAGCGACAGCGGGGAACACTGCTTGCCGCGCCGAAGCCCTTGAGGCGAAGGCGGGAACACTGAAACCTCCATTAAAGCCATGCAACTCTGGCCTTGCTTTGGGTACCAGGTTTTCTAGGTTCCAGTTTTTTGTCATTGGGGTATGCGTCTTGCATTTAACCCAGCTCAAAGTTATTATTGATGTCCGGTATCGGGGATTGAGTTTCTGCCCCTGGTTGGGAGAATTGGATGAAACGATCGGGTTTGCTTGGTTACTGGCTGATGCTGCTTATGCTGGTGGTTTTGTTTACCAAAGCACCGCCAGTTTTGGCGGCAGAGGACCCAATGAATGGACCCTGGGATAGTCCAGTTCACCGGTCTTCTGCCCACAAGCACAATGACCCTACCAATTCGTCTATAACTTCCGGTTTTTTCTCTTCTCTTCTCACCTTTTTTTCAGAAGTAATTTCCCCGGTGGACGGGGACCGCTGCCCAAGCTACCCCACGTGCGCTGCCTATGGTAAAGAGGCTTATCAAAAACACGGGGCCTTTGTCGGTACACTCATGACTGTGGACCGACTATTTCATGAAGCCGACGAGTATCGGTTCTCCCCCACCGTTAAGGTCTACGGAGTACACCGTATTTACGATCCGGTCTCAGCAAATGAGTACTGGAAGCGTAAACCCTAAAAGCATAGAGCATGGGGCATGGAGCATAGGGTTTAAACGTTTCAAAATCCGCAATCCTAAATATCCAATCTTCAATCTAAAATCTACAATCTGCAATCTGCAAATTGACTCTGATGCAATTAAGTTGCATAATCAATCTTAGCTGGTGTTGCACTTCATCAGCCCTTAATCGGCCTCACCTACTAGAACACAAGCAAGGTGACAGCACTGTGAAAAAGGTGGTCATTTCTGGACTGTTAGTTCTATTCTTGTCTATAGCCCAGATTGCTCTCGCCCGTCCCCTCAAGGTGTTCGTGAGCATTTTGCCCCAGAAGTATTTCGTCGAGAAAATCGGCGGAGATTTCGTTGAGGTTGCCGTTATGGTCCAACCGGGAGCAAGTCCAGCCACCTACGAACCAAAGCCCAAGCAGATGGTCGCCCTTGCAAAGTCCGACCTATATTTCGCCATCGGCGTGCCATTTGAAAAAACGTGGCTTCCAAAAATTGTGGCCACCAACCCCAAGATGCACGTTGTGTATACCCAAGTTGGCATCGAAAAGAGGGCCATGAAATCTCACCACGTACATCAAGAAGAAGCAAAACACCATTATGGTGAGGCCGAACACGGGCAGGACCACCACCTGGGAAAGGATCCCCATGTCTGGCTTTCTCCACCGCTGGTCATGCAGCAGGCCAGAAATATTCTGAATGGACTAGAAACTCTTGATCCAACTCATCGAGCTCTTTACCAAGCTAACTATAAGAGTTTCATCGTGGAACTCGTAGACCTTGATCTAGAACTGAAAAG
>CAMYLW010000046.1:0-1919 GCA_947259475.1 Thermodesulfobacteriota bacterium | reverse complement strand
CTGGAGCAGGTGCCCATTGAAATTGAAGGCAAGGAACTCAAACCAGCGGAACTGAAGTATCTTATTCAGTACGGCAAACAAATTGGTATCGAGGTAATCTTTGTCCAACCTCAATTCTCCTGGCAAGCAGCTCGAACAATAGCGCAAGCCACAACCGCGCAAATCGTTGTCGTGGACCCACTCGCCCCCGATTGGGCCGAGAACTTGCGCCAGGTAGCAGCCAAGCTCAGTACCGCTCTGAGGTGAGGTGTTTCATGAATGAGCCAATTATAGAGGTTAAAGATGTCTGGTTTTTCTACAATGGAATTCCAATTCTTCAGGACGTAAATTTTACTGTTCGCGGGGGAGATTTCGTCGCCCTTCTGGGTCCCAACGGTGGCGGTAAGACTACGCTCCTCAAACTGATGCTCGGCCTCCTGAAGCCCGAGCGAGGTGCTATACGTATCTTCGGCGAATCCCCGCGGGAGAGCTCCCACCGCATCGGCTACATGCCTCAGCACCTCGATTTCAACCAGAGTTTTCCGATATCAGTTCTCGATGTGGTGCTCATGGGAAGGCTGCGTCCGGGCCGAACCTGGTCTCGATACACCCAAAAAGACAGGACGGCAGCCCAACAGGCCCTGGATAGAGTGGAAATGGGGGAATCTGCAAATCGCCGCGTCGGGGAGCTCTCTGGAGGGCAGCAGCAGAGGGTCTTCATTGCCAGAGCGCTGGTGGATGAACCTGAGGTGCTCTTCTTGGACGAACCCACGGCTAGTGTGGACAGTAAACACCAGACCGATCTTTTTGATATTCTCAAGGAACTCAACGAGACGGTAACTATCATTGTAGTCAGCCACGACATCGGTGTTGTTTCCAGTCATATCAAATCCGTTGCCTGCGTAAATCAGCAGGTTTTCCACCATGATCATGCAGAAATCAACGAAGAGATGATCGAGTTGGCCTATCAATGCTGTCCAGTGGATATCGTTGCCCACGGCTTGCCCCACAGAGTTTTGCAGAAGCACGAAGACGATGAGTAATAAGCAGGTGATCCAGAGATAGTGAGGTCTATGGAATATCAAAGCAATAGAAGTTCCAAATCTCAAATAACAATGACCAAAATTGTCCGCGCTTCGCTTGGACTCCCCACCCTGCGGGCGGGTCCCCAGTATTGAAGATAATAAAAGGAAACTGATAGGACAAGATAAAATGTTTGAAGCTCTCCAGTTTGAATTTATGAGAAATGCGCTTTTGGCCGGCCTTCTCACCAGCATCGCATGCGGGGTGATCGGCACCTTCATTGTGGTAAACCGGATTGTTTTTCTTTCCGGTGGCATTGCCCACGCAGCATATGGCGGCATTGGCCTGGCCTTCTTTTTTGGACTGCCATACGTGGCGGGAACTTTGGGATTCGCCCTTCTCGTTGCCATGGTAATGGCGGCAGTAACGCTGAAAGCAAGACATCGGGCCGACACCATCATTGGTGTGCTCTGGGCAGTGGGGATGGCTCTCGGTGTGATTCTTTTGGATCTCACGCCAGGCTATAACGTGGACCTCATGAGCTTTCTCTTTGGTAGTATACTTACCGTTCCAACAACCGATCTCTGGCTTATGTTAGTTCTGAACGGTTTGATTCTCTTGGCTGTGGCTTGTTTTTACAATGATTTCCTGGCACTTTCCTACGATGAGGATTTTGCTCAAGTCAGGGGCGTCCGCGTAAAGTTCCTCTATTTTCTTCTCCTGGCAATGGTAGCGCTCTCCGTGGTCATGATTATCAGGATTGTGGGGTTGATCCTGGTCATTGCCCTGCTGACTATTCCACCATATATCGCCGAAAAATACGTCGGATCTCTCAAAAAGATGATGTTCCTCTCCTTCCTGCTGAGCTGCTTTTTTACTGTGGTTGGGCTCTGGCTTTCCTACACTTTCAATCTTAC
>CAMYLW010000045.1 GCA_947259475.1 Thermodesulfobacteriota bacterium | reverse complement strand
GGTTTAGGCGGTGCCTTCTTCCCACAAGCTCCCAACAGGAACCCGAGAAAAAACAACAGAACTATTACGGCAGCCTGCGGCCATGACCTCCTCATTATCATCTATTCAGCTCTTCCTCAGCAGCGCTGATGGCTTGCTGGACTTGCTGCAGTGAGGTTCCTCCGACGGAATTGCGGCTGTCCACGGAATGTTTCAGGTCGAGCACCGTATAGATTTTTTCATCGATCACTTTGCTGAATCCTCTCAACTCGTCTAGAGTCAAACTCTCCAGCTCCTTGCCCTCCTCCAGGCAATATCGCACTATCTTACCCACTATTTGGTGAGCCAGCCGGAACGGCACTCCCTTCAACACCAGGTATTCCGCCACATCGGTGGCCAGTGTGAAGCCGGCAGCTGCCATCTCTTCCATGCGTTCTTTGTTTACACTTACGTGTTCCCAGAGTTTGGCCATGATTCTCAGGCTCTGCCGTACGGTATCGACGGTGTCAAAGAGCGCTTCCTTGTCCTCCTGAAGATCTCGGTTGTATGCCAGGGGCAACCCCTTCATCATGGTCAGCAAACTCATCAAGTGGCCGTACACCCTGCCGCTCTTGCCTCGAACCAGCTCAGCTACGTCCGGGTTCTTTTTCTGCGGCATAATGGACGAACCCGTACAGAAGGTCTCCGAGAGTTCCACATAACCGAACTCGAATGAAGTCCAGAGAATGAGTTCTTCACACATGCGGCTCAAATGCATCATGATGAGAGCGGCAGCAGCGGTGAATTCAATAATGAAATCCCGATCACTGACGGCATCGATACTGTTACGGCTGAGTGCCGGGAAATCGAGCAATTCAGCAGTGGTATTACTGTCGATGGGAAGAGAAGTTCCGGCAAGTGCACCGCTGCCGAGTGGAGAGACGTTGATCCGCTCCACACAGTCGGCCAGCCGCTGCCGGTCACGTCTGAACATCTCATAATAGGCCATGAGGTGATGGGAAAAGAGCACTGGCTGGGCGTGCTGCAAGTGGGTGAATCCAGCACCTGGTCATTTCTACTGCGCCCGGCATGGAGCTTGCCTCCGACTTCACCCACTTTTTCCATAAGACGTTGCTCAATGGCCATGTGCACGTCTTCCTGGGTGTCGTCGAAAACGAAAGACCCATGTTCGATTTCACGCAGGATTTCGCTCAGCCCCTGAATCAGGGTATCTGCCTCCTCTGCGCTGAGCAGACCCTGCTGAGCCAGCATCCGGCAGTGGGCCATGCTACCCTCAATGTCATAGCGGTACAACCGCTGATCGAACCGGATGGACGAAGTGAAGCTTTCAACCAACTGGTTGGTTGCTTCCCGCAACCGACCATGCCACAGCTTGTCAGCCATGTTTACTCCACTCTTCAAGCTAACCGTTATCCACCATTCCTTAACCGCTAACCTAGAGGTGCTTGGTGCCTACTCTTTTTTGCCCACTGACGCCTGGAGACGCAGCCGCAGTCCCAAAAGCTTTATGAAACCATCCGCATCGCTCTGGTCAAAAACCCTGTCTTCCTCGAAGGTGGCATATTCGGGCTGGTAGAGGGAACGGGTAGACTTCCTGCCCACCACCTGACAGGAACCCTTGTATAATTTCAGCCTCGCCCTACCCCACACATTTTCCTGGGCCGCATCCATGGTTTCCTGCAGCAACTTCATCTCCGGTGAAAACCAGAAGCCATTGTAGATCAGACTTGCATATCTAGGAATGAGACCGTCGCGCAGGTGCAGGACCTCTCGATCCATGGTGATGGACTCCACCGCCTGGTGCGCCATCCTCAGGATGGTCCCTCCTGGAGTTTCATAAACCCCTCTGGACTTGATTCCCACGAAACGATTTTCAACAAGATCCACCCTGCCAATTCCGTTGGCTCCTCCCAACTCGTTGAGCCGGGCAAGTAATTCGGCGCATCCCAGACGATCTCCATCCACTGCCACAGGATTGCCCTGTTCAAAGTCGATCTCAACGTAAGCGGCCTTATCCGGGGCATCTTCCGGGGCTACCGTCGTCATGAACATTTCCGGGTCCGGCTCCCTCCAGGGGTCTTCGAGCACCCCACCTTCATATGACAGATGGAGGAGGTTACCGTCCATGCTGTAAGGTTTTTCCGGCGTCACCGGAACCGGGATCCCGTGGGTCTCAGCGAATTGCAACAAGTCCTGGCGGGACTTTAACTGCCATTGCCGCCAGGGTGCGATAATCTTGAGATCTGGGTTTAGCGCGGTGTAGCTGAGTTCGAACCTAACCTGGTCGTTGCCCTTGCCAGTAGCTCCATGACTCACCGCGTCAGCGCTTTCGGCGGCAGCCACGGCTACCTGCCTTTTGGCGATGAGAGGACGAGCGAGAGAGGTACCCAGAAGGTAGTGTCCCTCATAGACGGCATTGGCCCTGAAGGCTGGAAAGACATAATCCCGAACGAATTCCTCTCGCAGGTCCTCGATAATGACCTTACTGGCTCCCGTATCCAGGGCCTTTTGCCTGACGGTTTCTAGATCATCCCCCTGCCCCAATTCGGCCGCAAAGGCGATCACCTCGCACTTGTACTCTTCCAAGAGCCATTTGAGAATGATGGAGGTGTCCAGGCCACCCGAGTAGGCTAGCACCACTTTTTTTACTTGCTCAGCCAATCCAGTTCCTCCCGCAGAAATAATAGCTTGTCGATTAGTCAGTTAGTTAGCCGCCCAACAGCCAGTCCAGTAAAGCACGTTGGAGGTGCAGGCGGTTTTCGGCCTGGTCAAATATCGCCGAGTTCGGGCCATCCATCACTTCATCAGTGATTTCCTCGCCCCGGTGTGCCGGCAGACAGTGCATGACAATTACCTCCGACTTCGCCTCCCGCACCAGGTCAGCATTTATTTGGTAATTCTGAAATGCCGCCAACCGCTCCTGGCGTTCCTCCTCCTGCCCCATACTGGTCCAGACGTCGGTGTTGATAACGTCTGCATTTCTTACCGCCTGCACGGGATCGTGACCAAAATGAATCCGGTCCCCGGCCAATTCCTGCCCTCGTTGCAAGATCTCCTTTTTTGGCTCATACCCCGCTGGACAGGCCAGGGATAGGCGGAAGTCCAAGCGAGCAGCGGCATTAATCCACGAGTGGGCCACGTTGTTGCCATCACCCACCCAGGCCACATGCAGTGCCCGAAGGTCGCTTTTCTTCTCTCTGATGGTCAATATATCGCCCAAAACCTGACAGGGATGATAGAGATCGGTAAGGCCGTTAATAACCGGAATCTCAGCGTGTCTTGCCAGTTCCTGCAAATTGTCATCAGTATGGGTGCGAACAACAAGACCATCAATGTAACGGGAGAGAACCAGAGCAGTGTCCTGCAGAGACTCATCCCGCGAGAGCTGGGTTTCCTTCGAGCTCATAAAAACAACCTGGCCGCCCAGTTGATACATTGCTACCTCAAAAGAGACTCTGGTGCGGGTGGATGGCTTGTCAAAAAGAAGCCCCAGGGTTTTCCCCGCAAGGGTTGGTTTCAGTTCGCCCTTTTTCCACTGCTCTTTGAGGAGGGATGCCCGCGCCAAGAGAATATCAATCTCTTCGACGCTCAAGTCCAAGATGGTTATAAGATTTTTTTTCATGACTGCTTGTTCCAGCTCGCAAAGCGCACAGTGCCTAGACGCCAAGCTATCCAGAGTTCTTACATCTGGGCAAAGACCGCGTCCAGGATCTCGATCAGCCGGTCCACTTCCTCGGATGTCACTATCAATGGCGGTATAAAACGAAGAACCTTCTCGGCAGTACAGTTGATCAGAACACCCCTCTCCTGACATTGGATTACAATCTCACCACCGGGAAAATCGAGTTCCATGCCAAGTATAAGGCCACGGCCTCGCACTTCACGAACAAAAGAGTACTTTTGTTGCAGGGAAAGCAGTTGCTCCCTAAAGTAGTCTGCCACAACCTGGACCCTGTCCAAAAAACTTTGCCGGTTGATTTGCCGCAGGACCTCAATTGCCACCGCTGTGACCAGGGGTGTACCCCCAAAAGTGCTGGCATGGCTGCCGGGAGTGACTCGTCGTAGATCAGGAGCAAATCTTGCTTGGAACAGAGCTCCCGCAGACCAGCCAGGTAATTTGCCTTCGGTACACGAACTCCGCCCTCTCCCTGAATGGGCTCCACCAGAACCGCACATACTGTTTCGTCAATAGCTTCGGCCACCGCATCCAACTCATCGAAATCCACATAGCGAAACCCATCCACCAAGGGTTCAAAGCCCTCCTGCACCTTGTGCTGCCCGGTGGCGGAGAGGGTGGCCAGGGTGCGCCCGTGAAATGAATCCTTCATGGTAATAATACCGTAGCGCCCGGGGCCATACCTCTGCCGCGAGTATTTGCGCGCCAGCTTGATGGCTGCTTCGTTGGCCTCGGCCCCGCTGTTGCCAAAAAAGACCTTGTCGGCAAAGCAAACACTGGTTAGATCACCGGCCAACTTCGCCTGGGGCTCGGTGTAGTAGAGGTTCGAAACATGCACCAGCTTCTGAGCCTGCGACTCCTGCATGAGATCTTGTGTGTCCATGTGTTCCTTCGAATCCCGCATAACGCATGGCGTCAATTGGTTGATTGGTCAAATCGTTCAAGCCGTAGAAGTCGTTCTAATCGCGGCTAAAAGCCGCTCCCACAGAAAAATCTCTGCTTTCTGCTTTTTTTCAAATCCGCAGTCCGCAATCCGAAACTGGGAACCCGCCCGAAGGGTGGGAGTCCGAAGGACAAATCCGCAATCTTCTCCATGCTCTATGCTCTATGCTCCATGCTCACTATCTCCGTGCCAATGCCTCGATCCATAAAAATCTCGAGAAGTACGGCATGTTCTACCCTGCCGTCAATTATGTGAGCCTTGTCCACCCCTCCGTTCACAGCCTCAATGGCATAGCGTACCTTGGGAATCATGCCTCCAGTAAGAATTCCCTCCTTAATAAGCTCGGCAGCCTGAGTTGTGTCCAAACTTGAGATGAGGTTGCCTTCAGAATCCAACACTCCCAGAACGTCGGTAAGCAAAATCAGCTTGGTAGCATTGAGGGCCGAGGCGAGTTTACCGGCGACAAGGTCGGCATTGATGTTGTAGGTCTCGCCTTGAGCCCCCACGCCGACCGGAGCGATCACTGGGATGAACCGGCTCGCCTCCAAGGTCTGAATTACTTCAGCTTGAATGGTATCCACCTTACCTACCATTCCCAGATCGATAAGCTCCGGGGGTTTATCCCCCTCCTGATTACTGTATAGCTCTAGCTTGCTGGCCTGGATCAAACGGCCATCTTTACCGCTGAGTCCAACGGCCTGGCCCCCATGCTTGTTGATAAGAGCCACAATTTCCTTGTTGACCTTGCCAACCAGCACCATTTCCACCACGTCCATGGTTTCCCGGTCGGTAACTCTCATGCCCTCGCGAAAGTCGGACTTTTTGCCCAGTCGCTCCAGGGTCTGCCCTATCTGCGGCCCGCCGCCATGAACCACCACCGGATTGATACCGGCGTACTTGAGCAAAACGATGTCCTGGGCGAAACTGTCCTTGAGGCGCTCGTCCACCATGGCATGGCCACCGTATTTGATGACAATGGTTCTCTGGAAAAACTGCCGCATCCAAGGCAGCGCTTCTATGAGCACATTTGCTTTTTCGATTAATTCTTTCATGCTCTCATAAGCTTTCAGCGGTCAGCGATCAGCTTTCAGCAACAACAAAAGTTTAGAAAAAAGACCTACATTCGTCAAAGGAAGATTCATATATAATTTCTGACCTTTTCCTTATTTTGCTGATAGCTGACGGCTGATGGCCGAGAGCTAATCACAAAATATACCGACTGAGGTCTTCGTCCTTGACTATGTCATGAAGTTTTTCCTGGACGTACTGCCGGGTAACGGCGATTTGCTGTCCCTTCAATTGGTGCGCATTGAAGGAAACTTCATCCAGGAGCCTCTCCATCACAGTGTGCAGCCGCCTGGCGCCAATGTTCTCTGTGCGAGAGTTGACGTCGTGGGCGATCTGGGCCACTTCCTCTATGGCGTCCTGTTCGTAGACAAGTTCAATCCCCTCGGTGGCCATCAATGCTTCATACTGAATGGTCAATGCATTTTCGGGTTCCCTGAGAATACGGACAAAGTCCTCTTTGCCAAGAGGATGCAACTCCACCCGAATCGGAAACCGTCCCTGCAGTTCAGGGATCAGATCAGAAGGTTTAGAGGCGTGAAAAGCCCCGGAAGCTATGAATAGAATGTGATCGGTGCGGACCATCCCGTACTTGGTATTCACGGTGGAACCCTCGACAATGGGCAACAAATCCCGCTGTACTCCCTCCCGCGACACATCGGGTCCCCTGGTACTCTCCCGAGAAGCTATTTTGTCAATTTCATCCAGAAAGATAATGCCAGAATGTTCCACCCTTTCGATGGCCAACTTGACTACCTTGTCCATATCGATCAACCGCTGCGCTTCCTCTTGGGTAAGGATTTCCAGCGCTTCCGGGAGTTTGACCTTGCGCCGTTTGGTGCGGCGAGGCATCATGTTGCTCAGCATCTCCCGGAAGTTGATATCCATCTCTTCCAGCCCGGCACCGCTGAAAATCTCGACCATGGGGTAATTGCGATCACTGACCTCCAGATCCACATAGCGCTCGTCAAGCCTCCCTTCTCGCAACAGCCGGCGGAGTTTTTCACGCGTTCCGGAACGATCCGCTGCCTCGGGCCCTTCGAGCTCAGTGGTGGTTTCAGAGCCGGTTTCTGCCGGGTACTCCTGACCTCTTTCGCGGGGCAGCAAAATATCCAGGGTCTTCTCCTCAGCGATTTCACCGGCCCGCACCATTACCTTCTTTTGTTCTTCCCCCCTGACCATGTTTACTGCCAGCTCGCAGAGATCACGAATCATAGATTCCACATCACGTCCTACATACCCCACCTCCGTAAACTTAGAGGCCTCAAGCTTCAAAAACGGTGAATTGGCCAAAGAAGCGAGACGGCGGGCTATTTCGGTCTTGCCCACGCCCGTGGGGCCAATCATGATTATGTTTTTCGGGGCGATCTCGTCCCTGAGATGCTCGGGTACCTGTTGGCGCCGCCAGCGATTTCTGAGGGCGATGGCCACCGATCGTTTGGCGTCTTCCTGGCCAACGATATATTTGTCCAGCTCTTCAACTATTTCAGGTGGAGTCAGTGCCTTCATTGTCTTCGCTCAGTTCTTCAAAAACAAACTCATCATTGGTATAGATACATAGCTCAGCAGTGATCTCCATTGCCGCCTCGGCAATCTGGCGGGCATTGAGATCAGTATGCTTTGCCAGAGCACGCGCCGCAGCCAGCGCTTTGGGGCCGCCTGAGCCAATTGCCAACAGGCCATCATCCGGTTCGATCACGTCACCTGTCCCGGAAATCACCAGAGAACCATCACTGTCCACTGCAACAAGTAAGGCTTCCAATCGGCGGAGCATCCTGTCGGTACGCCAATCTTTTGCAAGTTCAACAGCCGCTCGGCGCAAATTACCGCTATACTGCTCCAGTTTGGCTTCGAACCGCTCGAACAGGGTGAAAGCATCTGCAGTGGTGCCGGCAAAGCCAGCGATCACCTTGTCATGGTAAAGCCGACGAACCTTGCGCGCCTTGTGCTTCAGGACGGTATCACCCATGGTCACCTGGCCATCGCCGGCAACCACAACCTGGTTCCCTCGACGTACTACTAGTATGGTTGTACCCTTCATAATTAGTTACACCATCCGGTTATTTGTTGTCTCTACTTAGCTAATTAAATCCGAATCTCGGACCGAGGACCCACCCGAAGGGTGGGGAGTCCGTAGGACAATTTTGAAAATTGGAAAATTGTTTCGAATTTCGAATTTCAGACCTCTTCTTCGTCTGCCTTCTCCTTGCGTTGTAGCCGACTTCTAGGGTGGGCCTTATCATACTCGGCCATAAGCTTGTCTACACTGAGATGCGTGTATCGCTGAGTGGTAGACAAGCTGACGTGGCCCAACATCTCCTGAACAGCCCGAAGGTCAGCTCCGGCATCCAGCAAATGAGTGGCAAAGCTATGCCGGAGACCGTGAGGGCTTAGTGGCCTACCCAGGTTGCACCTCTGCATATGCTTCTTCACTAGCCGCGCAACACTTCTAGAGCTGAGCCGGCCACCGCGGTTATTGAGAAAGAATGCCCGGTGCTCCGGCCGCCCGGTCAACAACTCCCCCCTCTTTTCTAAATAATCGGAGAGGGCGTTCTTTGCTTTATCCCCTATAGGTACTACCCTTTCCTTGTCCCCTTTACCGATTACTCGTGCAATACCGAGCTCTAAATTCAAGCTGTCAAGATTCAAACCTGTGAGTTCGCTTACCCTCAGGCCACATGAGTAAAGAACTTCCAGAATAGCCCGGTCACGACTCCCAAGCACGCTATCGGTATCTGGACCGTGCATAAGCTGGAAGGCTTCGTCCACTGGCAGAAAATCCGGTATCGGCTTCCCCATCTTGGGTGCGGAAACCATGTCTGCAGGATTCTGTTTGATCTCTGCCTGCCTGACCAAATAGCCGAAAAAAGAACGGAGCGTCGACAGTTTTCTCGCCACTGAACTCTTGGCATTCCGGCGATACAGTGAGGCGAGATAGGCGCGAATATCCAGATGGTCTATCTGTCCCGGAACCAAAGGTGTCTTATCCTCTCCCTCTATTTGCTTACTCCTTTGTCGCATGAACCCCGCAAATTGCCGAAGATCGCTCTGGTAATTTCTCACTGTGTGGTCAGAATAATTTCTTTCCACCCTAAGGTAACGGAAAAAGTCCCTAAATTCTTTTTCCACCGCAGCTTTCTCCCTGCAAGTAACGGAAAACTTAACATTTAGCACAGTGCCAGAAAAAGAATCAACGAAAAAGTGGTCCAGAAGTTTTCCCAAAAATGTTATGAACGACACAGGCCAAAAGGGAAGGCTCGTCCACAACGAGCAATTGAACCCCACTAAAGCGGGATTCGAAATGTAAGGAAGGTATCCCATTTTATTGTAGTTTGCTCGCTGACTCCGCAGTCTCGCTCAATGAGCGAGACTGCGGAATGCGCTCGTTGTCGCATTTTCACACCATTTAATGGCAGTGTCCCTTTTGCGAAAACACCAAATCATCATGCTGGCTCTAGCCAAGCTGAGATGAGTAAAGAGTGGAGGCTCAGATGCTCGTTGTTTCCCAGCCTCCGCCTTTTGGCCTTCCTGGTTTTTCTTCTGAGTGACTGGTGGGAGGCCTGTGCCACTTCCGCAGCTGTGTGTGGGGGAGCCCCTGGCCCCGTTCTCCAGGAACGGGGAACAGGGAGGGGGTGCCTTCCCCCGCCCACAGCTGCGCTTGAAGTGATCAGGCTGGAGCCTTGGAACGACAGAAGAAACACCGGGAAGACATTTTCATTTCCAAAAATGAGACCTCAACTTGGCAATAGGTTTAATGTATAAACATCAACCGTCCATCTTTGGGAAAACCCCTGTCAAACTTTTCCTTGACTTTGTTTTCTGCGCTGAGGTAATTTCACATGTCACATTTTTTCCAGGGTTTGCCCGGCAGGACCTGTTTGAGAATGCGGAACTAGCAACAAACGAGGCGCAATCAGACCAACAGCCAACCTGTGAATCCCCTTCCGTATTCAGAAAGCAATCCAAACGGATCGCACATCACCCGGAAAGCACACTCAGTACAACATAATCTAGACAACAACACCAGAGAGGAGTGTTCATGAGTACAGTTATTGCCAATCTGAGAACGGTGGGAATTATCTCCCATGGAGGCGCAGGAAAAACTAGTCTGTCAGAAGCGATGCTCTTTACCACAGGCAAATCCAAGAGACTGGGTAAAGTTGATGACGGCACTTCTATTATGGACTATGACCCCGAAGAGATTTCCAGAAAAATAACCTTAAGTTCGTCTTTCTGCACCTTCACCTGGCAGAATTCATCCATCACCATCATTGATACCCCGGGTGATTTTAACTTCCTGGTCGACACCAAAACCTGTCTCCACGGAACGGACGGGGCTGTGGTGTTGATTGACGCCATCGACGGCGTAAAGGTGCAGACAGAGAAGGTCTGGGAATTTGCCGACGAACTCAATCTTCCACGACTTATAGCCATCAACAAAATGGATCGCGAACGTGCTGATTTCTTCAAAGTTGTCAAAGAGATCAAAGAGATATTCGGCGACAAAGCCACCCCGGTACACCTTCCCATAGGAGCTGCCGAGACTTTCAGCGGTCTGGTAGATCTGCTCGGCGGTAAAGCGTACCAGTTTCAGGATGACGGCAGCGGCAAAATGAAGGAGATTGATGTTCCTTCTGACATGGAAGACCTGGTGGCAAGTCAGCAAGAACAGATTATTGAGCGCATCGCCGAATCAGACGACGTGTTGTTGGAGAAATACCTGGAAGGCGAGGAACTCACCGACGCGGAACTTTTGGAAGGACTCCGCAACGGCTGTGTGGCAGGTGATATCATTCCTATCACTTGTGGTTCCGCCACCAAGAATATGGGGACTCAGATGTTGCTAGACCTCATTGTCCAGTGTCTGCCGACTCCTCTGGACCGTGGTGACAAAACGGGCGTTAACCCCAAGAATGGTGAGGAAATGGTGCGCAATCCTGAAGAGGGCGAACCGTTAAGTGCTCAGGTAATCAAGACTGTTAGCGATCCTTACGCCGGCAGACTTACCATCATGAGAATTTTCTCCGGAACCTTGACAGCCGACAGCAATTTCTACAACGCCAGCAAAGAGGCAAAAGAACGTTTCGGCACCCTCATGCTCATGCAAGGCAAGAGCCAGCAAACCATTAAAAGTGCCGGCCCTGGCGAAATTGTCGCGGTGGCCAAGTTGAAAGAGACACTCACCGGCGATACCCTCTGCGATCCGAATAATCCGATTGTCTACCCTGTTCCCGAAACCATGAATCCCATTGTTTCAATGGCGGTGCAACCCAAGAGTAAAGGAGATGAGGACAAGATTTTCTCTTCTCTGGCTCGAATTATGGAAGAAGACCCTACCTTACAAGTACACCGCGAAGAACAGACGAGAGAAACAATCCTATCGGGAATGGGCGAAATCCACATCGAAGCTTCCATGGGCAAACTAAAAAGGAAGTTCGGCGTGGAGGTCATTCTATCACCGCCGAAGGTCCCATACCGGGAGACAATCAAGAAGGCTGTGACGGGTGTTGTTTATCGGCACAAGAAACAGACTGGCGGTCGCGGCCAGTTTGCCGAGGTACATTTTGATCTCACTCCGCTTGAACGTGGCACGGGTTTTGAATTCGAAGAGGCTTTGGTGGGAATGAATGTCCCCCGCGGCTTTGTTCCGGCCGTGGAAAAGGGGCTTAATGAGGCCAAGGAGATGGGTGTACGAGCAGGCTACCCGGTGGTGGATTTAAAAGTCCGTTTTTACGATGGTAAATCACATGATGTGGACTCCTCGGAAATGGCCTTCAAGATAGCCGCATCCATGTGCTTCAAGAAGGGGCTTGCGGAAGCGGAGCCCACCTTGCTGGAGCCGATCATGGAAGTGGAGGTGAATGTTCCAGATGAGCACATGGGAGATGTGATTGGTGATCTCAACTCCAGGCGAGGCAGAGTGTTGGGAATGGACTCGAAGGGGAGAAATCAAATAGTGAGAGCTCATGTGGCCATGTCTGAAGTACTCAAATATGCTCCCGATCTCCGATCCAAAACCGGCGGCCGCGGCATGTTCACTATGAAACACTCGCACTATGAGGAGGTACCGCCCCACCTTCAGGAACAACTAGTAGCAGAAGCGCAGAAAGAGAAGGAAGATTAATCCCTAACGTTACATAGCCAAAGTGGGCATGTAAGGTTAGGGTTAACAGAGCCCCCACAAGAGAGGGCGAATACATGAGTGAGACTGGCAAGGTAAAAAAAATTGAACCCAGCCGGATCTTGAATCTGCCGGTCTCCAAGAAAATTGAATTGGCCCACATGGCCGGGCGCCAGGTGCGCGCCGTTCTCATCACAGATTCAAACAAGCAAGTTCGGGAGGCGGTGCTTACCAGTCCACGAATCACCGAAGTGGAGATCGTGGCCATGGCCAAATCACAGAAGCTTGACGATGATTTGCTGCGCAGAATTGCTGCCAACGTCCAATGGTTAAAAAATTACCAAGTCCGTCGAGCTCTGGTAAACAACCCCAGAACTTCTCTTCCCATAGCCCTAAAACTTGTTCCCACCCTTTTGGATGCCGACCTCAAGCAACTGGCCAAAAACGCGGAGGTGAGTGAAGACTTAATCGCAGCGGCTGAGCGCACTGCAGCCGAGCGAGGAACCGACCGACGTGCCCCCGTAAAAACGCAAGCACCGATAGCTGAGAAAAAAGCCAAGAGCCGGTTCCAGGAGATCCAGGATATGCCGGTTCCTGAAAAAATCAAATTGGCTATGACCGGAGACAAAGAGGCGCGTTCCATTCTTATCAAGGACAGCAACAAGCAGGTTCAGGAGGCGGTGCTTGATAGCCCACGGATCTCTGATATGGAAATTGTTGCTGTTGCCAACTCGCGTAATGTGCCTGATGAGATGCTGCGCAAGATTGCCGTCAACAGGCAATGGATGAAAAACTACCAGGTTCGTCTGGGTCTGGTGAACAATCCAAAAACCCCTCTGCCAATGGGTCTTAAGATTATCGGAACTCTGATGCTCGCCGATCTCAAACGATTGTCCAAGAACAAGGGCGTGTCGAACGTTCTGTGTTCGGCTGCCCAGCGTTTTGTAATGAGAAAGGGCGTTAAGTGAGAGGGAAAACTCCGCTTTCCTGTGGCTCGCAGCTCCAATGGTGGGTATGAGACGGGCGGCAATACTGACAATCAGCGATCGGGGTTTCAGGGGTGAGCGCCAGGATGGAAGCGGTCCAGCCGTGCAGGAGATTCTGGACAAGGCTGGATTCTTCATAGCTCATCAGGAGGTGCTTCCAGATGAGCAACACCTCATTGAACAACGACTCCGCTACCTTGCCGACGAACTTTGTCTGGATCTGGTGGTTTCTACCGGCGGCACCGGGGTCAGCCCACAGGATGTAACGCCTGATGCCACTCTTGCGGTTGTTGATCGCCAGGTGCCAGGTATGGCCGAGGCGATGAGAACCGCAAGCCTGCTCAAAACCCCCCATGCAATGCTCTCCCGGGCAGTGGTCGGAATCAGGGGGCAGACACTCATCATTAACCTCCCGGGTAGTGTCAAAGGTGCCCAGGAAAATCTGGAAGTCATACTCCCTGGCCTTCATCACGCTTTGGAAAAAATCCAGGGCGATCCCAGTGAATGCGGAGATTTATCCGAGTAGAAAGCATAACTTGGAAGGCGGAACTGGGAACTTGCCGATAAATCCGAAATAGGGCAAATGCCTAAAGTGAACTAAAATGTCTAAAGTTCTCGAAATGGTATCCCTTATCGGCCATCTGGATAGTCTGTATTTTCCAGTATCTCCTCCAGCTGCTGGCGCATCTTTTCTGAATGACTTCCTGACCAGTAGACCTTGCCGCAATCGCAGCAACGATGAAATTGGCTCTGTGTCTGGTAAATGTAATCTGGCACCTCTGCGCGAACTTCCTCCCTGTTGACTGTGTCGAGTAGACAATTGCAACTGAGGCATCGTCTGAAGAGTTCGGCATCGATCATGGCCAAACGCAACCCTTGGACCACCTCACGGAGCTGTTCTTTGGGCTCATTGGCATTAACAACGAAAACTTTGCCCAGCTGCTGCCATGACCCGGCCCTGCGGCCCCTGGTCAGGAAAATCCT
>CAMYLW010000044.1 GCA_947259475.1 Thermodesulfobacteriota bacterium | reverse complement strand
TTCATTTATAACCTTATGAACGAGATCAGCACTTTCCCTCGACACATGGGCTGTGCCGATGAGGAATATTTCCTTGTCTGCGTACGTCAACCGATGGATGTTGTCTTGGTTCATCAGGTGCCTTTCGTGAAAGCCTTTTATCTTTGAACCTGAATTTAGTTTGTCTGCGAGAGGAAATCAAGCAAAGAACAGCCACCGCTTTTTGGGTGGCGGTTGCCATCCATGCTTAATGGTAGTTGATTCGTGCTTACTTTGTAGTCGCGATGGCGGGCTGGGACTTTGTCGTGGGTATTTCATTGAGGATTCATGCGGATCTAGTGGCTCTTAATTGGTTGATGAAATTAGCGAACGCTATTGATGAGAAGTAGACTATCTTGGTTTGTGGTCCAAAGCAGATTTCATCACAATCAACCACTTTATACCGTTCAAATGGCTTTAGAACCTCGCCATTTAGTAAGGTACCGTTTTTGGAATCACAATCCACCAGGTAACAGGCTGCCCTCGATGGATGTATGTATAGATATGCATGCGCTTTAGATATTGTACTGTTGTAGAGAACGATGTCATTGGCTGAGGCGCGTCCGATAGTGATGGTATTTTTTGCCTTGTCAGACTTCCTTCTCCTTACTTCTATCACTCTCGACTCGAGCACGCTGGCAACCGAGAAGTCGCGTGTGATGGGTTGCATTGCGTGGTCATCATCCAATGAGACCGTATTGAACTGAAAAACTACCTTGTCGTCCAGTACATTCTGTGATTTCTCCAGCAGAAATCCATGCGGGTTGGCTCGAACAAAATCGGCGAACTTTAAGGCGGAAACGGTTTGGAGGTAATATGAGATTTTGTTGTACCTGGATGTTCCTGCTATTTCAACATGGTAGATTTTCTCGAATTCCTGAAAATCTCTACTGAATTCTAAAGCGATCCCTTTGTTTTGTTGGTCGACCCTTCTGACCTCGGCCTCACCCCGGAGGCCAACGGATTTGCCCCTATCAGTAAAGCTGGGTGGGAGAAAAAAGGTGATGACTGTCTGGTCTCCGGTCTGGAAGGCGCGCCAGTCTTCGACTTTGATATAAGCCCCTCCCTGGCTGATATTCTCTGTTACGCCCTGGGTTTCATACTCACTTCTGGGGGTAAATATCTGGGTGACAAATTGACGATTAATCCGAACGTATCTTCTCCGTTCATCACTACCGGTCATGAGCTTGCCGTCTTCCCTTGGTGCGTTGTATGGGCAGTGCGTTGATCGTACAGGTCAGATGCGCCTTTTGCAGTTAATTCAATAATATGCAAATTTTATGCCCACTTACGCGGCAATGAAGTTGGCCGAG
This sequence comes from Thermodesulfobacteriota bacterium, assembly GCA_947259475.1. Taxonomy (GTDB): domain Bacteria; phylum Desulfobacterota; class Syntrophobacteria; order BM002; family BM002; genus BM002. The sequence continues at coordinate 7,919 of CAMYLW010000044.1, read as the reverse complement.
GCCTTGCGGATCTACGCTCAGACTGCTCCGGTCTTTTACGGCTCCACTGCACACATTCATGTTCACCTTGACCATTTAATATGCACTTGCATTGAATGGTGACGAATTGCGACACAGTCTATTGGGGGAGAGGGGACGTGTAGTTATCCTGCGGAGCTAAGTTAATGGGCGTATTTAATTATTGTCAAAATCCAATGCCTGTCCTTGCCGCCAGCCTTCCCACCTAAGTTTCAGCCCCATCAGGAGATCCCATTCAATGGGCACGATGAATAGGGTCAGAAAGGTGGCGGTGCAGAGACCGGTCACAAAGGTGGAGGCCATACTGCCCCAGACCACTGAGTAGCTTGGAATGCCGAGAGCCATGGGGGCAAGGCCCAAAGAAGTGGTGAGAGTGGTAAGCAAGATGGGTCGTAGCCGGGTACGGATGCCGTGGTTGATAGCTTCCCGGCGTGACATACCGCTGCGGTAGCTCCTGTTGATGAAATCTATGAGTACCAGTGAGTCGTTCACCACCACGCCGGTGACACCCACAACAGCTATGAAGCTGTTTACAGTGAAGAGACCCTGGGTGACGAATTTCCCTAAGACGACACCGATAAGCGAGAAGACCACAGCAGATAGGATAATAAGCGGTTGGAGGTATGAGCGGAACTGGGTAGCCAGGATCACATACATAATGAGCAAGGCAACAAAGAAAGCATAGGCCAGGGAAGTGTAGGAGCGCCGGGTGGATTCGAACTCACCCGCGAAACTTATCTCAGCGCCCGGATATTTTCCTTTTATCGCCTGGTAATAAGCACCTATCGCATTGACCACCGCGGGTGTAGATGTTGGAGCACCGGGTCTAATGTTGGCGGTCAGAGTAATGGCACGATTGGTCTGATAACGGTCGAGTTTGTTTGGTTCAATATATGATTCTGTTGCGGTCAAGTCTCCCAACCGCAATGGCCCTGACGGGTGTTGCAGTATTGGGATGGATAGAGCTGCTTCAGGGGCATCGAGATATTTTTTGTCTATCTTGAGCTTGAGGTCAACATCTTCGTCGTGGGTGCGGAAATCGCCCACGAAGCGGCCGTCGAGTACTGAAGCAGCAAGCCTAGAGACAGCAAGGGGTGTGAGCCCGTATTCAGCGGCGCGCTCCTTATTCACCCGGAACCTGTAGACGCGGTTCGGCCTCCCCAGATTGTCACTCAGGTCGATGAGGTGGGGTGCGATTTTATCGTTGCTACTCAGAAAGCCATAGACATCCTTTGCCAGGTCTCTCACCATCTCAGGATCAGGGCCGACCACGCGCACGTTAATGTCCTTGCCTGTGGGCGGTCCGGCTTTTTCTGGGCGCACACGGATGGTCCAGCCGTCTTGTTCAAAGCGAGCAAGCTGCTTTCGCACCTTGTCCAGATGGATAATGGGATCGTTTTTGTGATTTTCAGGGAAATTCTGCTCCCCTTTCCTGGGCATTTCCACGTAGACATAGCCGAGGTTGCTGCCATAGACCGGCTGGTAGTCCTCGTTGACATAGAATCCGGCCATCCCGGTGGCGGATCTTAGCTGGCCGGGTCTGCCGGGCAAAATAAACTCTGTGATTTCTTTAAGTTTTCGGTTTGTGGCTTCGATGGGCGTTGCCACCGGACCTTCCAGTTCAATGTAGTAATAGGTGTACTCATCCGGGAAAAATTTGATTTTGATCAGAGGAATTTTCCCCGATATTGAAACGGCCAAAATGAATACCGATGCGACAAAGGCCACCACTACCAGGCCAAGACTTTTGAAGCGGTGGCGAAAGCTGAAGTCGACGAGCTTGTTGGTTCCTTTTAAGAGGAAGGACATGACCCAATGTTCTTTGCTGGCCGGCTTGGGTTTGACAGCCTCTTTCTCAGCGGACCGCCCGCCCGGCCAATCCATGAAATGCGAGGGCAAAATGATGAGGCATTCGAAGAGCGAGGCGACAATGGCGGCGGCAACTGCGATAGGGATCTGGGCAAAGAATTCTCCCGTGGACCCGGACATGATCAGCATGGGCAGGAAGGCTGCCACAGTGGTGGAAGTCGCAGCAATCACCGGAGCTGCAACCTCTGAAACCCCATTGATTACAGCCTCCTCGAGGGGCTCGCCTTCTTGCAGATGGCGGTAGATGTTTTCAACTACTACAATGGCATCGTCAACGATGATGCCGCTCACCAGAACAAACGAAAACAAGGTAATTTCATTCAGAGAACTGTCCAAGAGCCACATAATGATCATGGTCACCAGGAAGGAGAACGGGATGCCAACCATGGTGAGAATGGCGTTGCGCAGCCCCATGAAAAAAAAGATGAGGACACTAACCAGACAGATACCAACGAGCAGATTCATTCCCAGGGTGGAAATGGAATCGTCTATGTAGACGCGCTGGTCCTGGGTCAGTACCGCTTCCACTTCTTCCTTTTCCAGTAGCAGCTGGAAACGGGCCATGATCTCTTCTAACATCGGCATGATGTCAAGGGCATTTCCATCCTCAGTTTTAATAACCCTCAAAGTGACGCAGTCTTTGCCGTTCACCGAGGTGATAACGTACGGATCCCGGTAGGACATATGAGCCGATGACAATACGTTGCCAACCTTTAAGAAAGAGCCGTCGCTGTCTCGTCGAATAATAGTTTCAGCGATTTGCTGGCGGGATCGGTAGCGTTCGTCCACAACTATGACGAATTCGCCGCCATCGTCGGTGTAGTCGCCGGCCGGCAGGGAAATGTTTGCCTCGCTGAGCGCCCGTGCCACCTCGTCGAACGTGACCCCGTATTTGTCCAGGAGCCGGGGATTCAAATAGACGTGGAACTCCCTGACATATTCTCCATTCAACTGCACTTCTTTGACGCCGGGTATCTGGCGCAGATGAAGCTTCATCTCCTCTGCCATCAAGGAAAGGGCGCGGTTGGTACGATCGCCGATGAGATTGACCGATGCTACGGGGAGCCATTCGCTGACTCTGATCTCGGTAAAACGTGGCGGGTCGATGCCGTCGGGCAACTCGTTCATGATGCTGAGGACTTTGAGGCGCAACTCCCCATAAAGCTTGTCATAGTCTGTGTCGTCGATGAATTTCACCATTATCATCGATCGTTCACGGTAAGAGGTGGAGCGGATGAACTCCACAGACTCCAGGTCGTCCAAGGCCTCTTCAATTTCATCGGTAATAAGGGATTCCACCTCTTCCGGAGAGGCGCCCGGCAGTACGGTATTTATCTGCACCTTGCCCATTTGGACATCTGGATAGCGTTCAACGGGCAGATCAAAAAGGGAAAACAGGCCGACGGCCATGGCCAGTGCGAAGAGCAGGTTGACCAGGACGGTCTGTCGTAGGACGTAACGAAAGAAAGGCTTCATGATTTGCTGTTAGGGCTTGACCCTGAATTTGTCTCCGGGCTTCAATTCAGAAGCGCGGACCCGATAGGTGTTATCCGGCCCATCACCGAGAAATAGTACTCTGATCTTCTCACCATTGGCCCGCGTGAGCCAGAATTCCTCATAGCGTTCTGCAACTGCCGCAGCAGGAATGAGAACCGCCCCAGATGGATCAGGCATTTCGAGAGTGAGCTCTGCACGCAACCCACCTCGGTTTTCGGAAAGGGTATCGGTTACAGCCAACTCCACGTTGATTTTGCGCGTTTCAGGATCGAAGGCCGGGGAAATGCGGGCCACCGAGGCTTTGAGTGAGATAGTGTTTTGGCCCTCTCCGGGCAGCAACAGTTCAATTGGTCCTTTGAATTTTTTGAGAGCGCGGTATTCCTCGGGCGACAGGGCGAACGGTACAAGCAGAGTGCGAAAATCGCCTGCTTTGCCGAGGTGTTTGCCCACTGATACCCATTGGCCCGGCTCTACATCACGCTGGATAATGGACCAGCCCTGAGGAACTTTGATGTGGTGACGACTGCGCCGCTCATTGAGTTCAGTCTCCTGTACTTTGAGCGTCTTTGTTTGAAATTCAGCCTGGTCCAGTTTGTTCTGAATTTCGTCTAGTCTTGACTGGGCAGCGGTCTCCCGCTCTACCAGCTTCTCAAAACGACCGACTTCCTTGGCGTGAAAAGCGATCATGTTTGTTAACCGCGCTTGATCCACCCGGTTCTTTTTGAGGGCGAGATCAATGAAAATTGTGTCCAACACGGCAAACAAGCCGTTTTTTCCGATTTGGTCACCCACGTCAGCGCTGACTTTGACGCAACGTCCGGCCTCCTCACTGACGATGTCCATTACGTATCGTGCCCTGGTATAACCGGTGAGTCTGACCCTGCGCATGGCGGGCTTGGCGACAACAACGTCTCCTGGTGCTGACGGCGGCACAATTTCGCTACCCACCGTCTCAACCGACTGAAGGACAGTGATGATAGCAACAGAAAATACTATTATTTTGCCTAGAGCGGTGGTCTTCATCACAAACCTTTTTGGGTTTACTCTCCCCTCTTCCGCAGACTAAAAGCATACGCTTGTTCAACAACCTTATCCAAGCTCTCTTCAGGCAGAAAGCGAAGCCTCCCCTTGATCAGTAGTGACGCAAGCCCATGCAGGGTGGCCCAAAGAGCGATTGCGGTGGTTTCCACTTCACCATCTGAAAAAACTCCAGCATCTAAACAGTCCTTGACGTTTTTCGCGAATCCTCGGAACGCTCTCAGGGGCGCGGCCTCCTGATCTGGACCAGAGTTCTTGAGGACTTCTGTGGTGGCGAACATGAGTTCGTAGAACTCGGGATTCTCCAGGGCAAAGGCAAGGTAATAACGACCTCCAGCTGACAGTCTCTCCAGGGGGTCGGCTATTTTCTCCAATTTATCTTGGTGCGCCAGGAGGCGCTCGAAGCCCTGGTAGCAAAGCTGCAGCATGATGTCGTTTTTGTTTTGGAAATAGAGGTATATTGTGCCAGGGCTGTATTCGATTTTCGCCGCGATACCACGCATGGTGACATTCTCGTAGCCGCCCTTGACGTAAAGCTCCATAGCAGCCTTGAGGATGCGACTTCGCATCTTGCCTGCATCACGTTTTTTCCGATCCTCGATACCCATGCCTATAATATTTACTGAACATCGATTATTTTGTCAACCTTGTTCAGTAAAAAAGGGAGGTTTCAGTGTTCAGGTCTATCAATTCTGACACCTGACACCTAAAATTCTGATAATTGGTGCTGGAGGTTCGGGATTTTTGAAGGGTTAGTGTACTGGAGTATTGGAGTGCTGGAGTGACCAAAAAATTCCAAATAGCAAATCACAAATTCCAAACAAATAATCCGAAGGCGGAGCCAAAATTATGGATTTCAGGTTTCAGGTCCATCAATCCTGACACCTGACATCTGGTGTGGCCCAAAGCCGGGTTCTTTGGCCCGGATTCTTTACTTTTTGCTTCCACACTGCCTACCGCTCATGTTTACTGCTAACCGTTCACTAAGGTTTATCGCTTTGGCACCAAGATTATCTCTATCCGTCGATTCTGACGCCTCCCTTGAGCGGTGTCATTGGACGCCAACGGCTTGTAGTAACTGTAGCCAGTGGCCGTGAGCCTTTCTGGCTCCAGCCAGCCTTTTTCCTGGAGAAAGCGCACTACTCCTACTGCTCTGACAGCGGACAGTTCCCAGTTGGTGGGATATTTTTCTATCAACCCCAATCCGATGGGGACATCGTCTGTATGTCCCTCTACCACTATGTTCTGGTCTTTGTTCTCTCTCAAGGTGTCTGCAAGCTCCAGGAGCACCTCTTTACCTCTCTTGGCGATTTCCACCTTGCCGGGATCAAATAGAATCTTGTCCACCAGGGTGACTTTCAACTTGCCCTCTATTTCCTCAAGTTTGATTTCCTGGCTCTCAATCTGCTCTTTTAGGCTACTCTCAATTTTAATCCTGGTGGCGTGGAGGTCTCTGATAACTTTTGTCTGTTTATCAATGGTGGCTTGGCTCTCTTCTAGACTGACTTGCAGTTCTTCCATCTCTTGGGAGAGCTGTAATTTCTTTTCTTTGAACCTGCCCTGGCAATCTGCCAAGCTGTCGATGCACTTTTCTCTGCTTTCATCAGTGTAGCCGAGTCTGGTTTCCGTGTATTCTAGCTTGTGCTTGGCGTCGGCGTGCTCGGCCTCAAGCTGTACATATTTTGATTTGGAGACGCAGGCGGAAAGTAGAAGCAGCAATGAACATAGGACGAAAAGTGATGGTTTCCGGTACATGATCTCTCCCCTTTCAATCTAATCTGTCCTAGCCCGGATATCTAATTATCACTGATAAGATAGTGAAATGATGAATTTCAGTCAATAGGGAAGCTTGATCAACCGCGGTTTGGAAACAAATTGTTTTAAAACTACCCCTCCGGATATCATCCAGGCGGAGGTTTGCAACGTTAGGGTAAAGGTATGAATTTGGACACGTCGGGTGAAGGACAAGATACGGAGGACTGGCTCTCAGAGCAAACTACGGAGAACTGGTTTGATCCTTCTGATTTCGTTGGGTAGCAAGCCCTTCGGGACATAGAAAGCTCCCAGGGATTGCGAGAATTGGTAGCGCGCACAAGTAGTGTAGTCTCCGTGGCAGTATTTTTGGAGTAACTCAAATGCTTGAGATTGCGGATCTATTTTGTTCCGATAAAACCAACACTCAGCATATATTTTGCACCGAGACATTTTATCACCTCACATTCGGGCTGACACCCGGGGAGGCACGTTTCCACCACGGTGACGAACTAAAACCAGCAGAAAACAACACCCGTGCGTGACGCATATAATTCTTGTCTTGAAATGATAGCAAGGGACGTGCCTGGGTTGGAGATTTTAGATTGCAGATTGTAGATTGTGGAGAGGCGCAGGGCACAGGGCAGAAATCAGAGGTCAGAGATCAGACGTCAGAGGTCAGGGGTAGAGCTGATCTCTGATCTCCGACTTCTGACCTCTGTGATAGACGACTTTAACGGTTTCTACGATGTCTCTTTTCGAAGTGCCCTTTTCAAGGCCGCAATGTGGACCTCACCGGCGAAGTGCACCGGACTCTTACCATGTATTGGATCCCAGCCAGAGGGATCTGCAGGGCAGAAGAATTGTGTCTCCAGGCCAATGCGTATCTCTGCTTCTTCTACGGGCAATCCCTCTACCCGCTTGGCAGCGTCCCAGGTTGCTCCGCAAGGTGCACCTCGGCATACCTGGATGCGGTCAATTTTGCCGTTCGTTATCTCCACAGCAAACTCCGGCGCGCCAAAATGTTCACCATATTGACCCAGGCCGACCTGCCTGGAAAGGCCGCATCAGGTTGGGGGGGTCAAAGCCCCTTTTACCCGAAGTTTCTTCCCTGAGGCTACGATGGGAATGTTTCTAGCACGGCAGAAAACGGCAAGGTCGTGGGAGAGGTCTGGATGTTTCAAGAAATCCAAAACGAGGTCAGCCTGAATGTTGGATGGTAAGTAGTCACGGGTATCGTCCAGAATCGGAGGCAAGGCCTCATCTATGGAGACAATCTCGATGATAAAGCGCTCTTTTCCGTAGCTTCTTATACCCTGTATTTTCCTTTCACCGCTGCCATTTTGTTGGAAGACCAGGATTTTCTCGCGGCTGATCTGCCGCTCGATTTTTCTTTCACCTGAAGGATAACAGCGTGTGTTTTTCCCGCTGGTCATTTGTTATTACCTCTCAACATTTTTAAGCTGCCGGGGTGGAACAGGTACTCTTCGGCACTGCGCTTCATTATTCTCGCATATTGGCTCTCGAAAAACCAACCCTTCGCACTTGAGCATCAGCAGTAGAGAGCTGAGACCGGTAAAGTTTGCGAGCTATTTTGGAGTACTAGAGTTTATGAAATCCCAAACTCCAAGCACCAAATTACAAATAAATCTCAAATTCCAATATCAAATGACCAAAACAGGTTTGGAATTTTGAAACTGGGGACCCGCCCGCAGGGTGGGGAGTCCAAGCGAAGCGCGGACAAT
>CAMYLW010000043.1 GCA_947259475.1 Thermodesulfobacteriota bacterium | reverse complement strand
CAAGCTTGCTTTTATGGTAATCTGCTTCCAGTGCAGAGTACAATCCTCTTAGGCTGCCAGTCTTTAGCTCGAAGAGATTCAGTCGTGCTCCTCCTCCGTAAGCCAGATTAAAGTCTTCAAAATCGTCGTAGCAAGCTCCTATCTCCCCAAAGACCTCCAAAAAGTCTGTAAGTCCGAGCCCGACACGCAACATGGAGAGGTTCATAGTGGTATCAAAATCATTTTTTTCACTACTGGATATAGAAAGGTCTTGTTTGGTGGTTGTGACGCCGTCCGAGGTGACGCTCGTACGATCGGTCAATTCAGTATTGACCTCCCGGTACGTTTGCCGCAAAGAAAAAGAAAGTTTGCCTGCGGAAATGTTGCGGCCATATCCTCGCCGCTGCAACTCAGATGTCTCCTTGGATGGTTTTTCACTGATCCTAGCATCAGGTTTGGGCGGAGGATATTTTTGTTTTGGGCGCTCTTCTGTAGGGGAAACAGTGGGGGGAGCCTTTTTCGCAGCCTCCACTCTCTGCTTACTAGCCTGCATCGTAGGGGTTTTTTTGCCAACCGACGGTGCTGTTTTAGAAGGCTGGCTGCGCTTTATGCCTGCGGTAGCTGCCGCTATCGGCGCCGCCTTCTTTGCAGTCCTGACCGTTTTTCTGGAGTCGTCTTGGATAAGAGATTTTTTGTAAATCGCCGTGTACTTGGTGAGCCCCCTTTTCTTCAATTCCGAGCTTTGTCGTTTAGCTTGCTGCAAGGAAGAGATTGGACCGACATAGATTCGATACCAGTATCCCTTGTTTTGTACTCGTTCGCCGCTAACCACCGAAGGATATCCTTTCTGTAGCAGATCCCGAGCGACCTTGGTGGCGTTTTCCTTGGCCCTGAATGAACCCGTATGAATGTAATAATATTTCTGGGCAGTTGTTTTTCGATTGCTTTGGGTTCCGCCCCGATGATGCCTACACACCATCGCAATAAAGGTGCCAACTGACAAAGGGAAGTTAAAGCTTTGAGTTGGATCAAAATAATATGTGATATCAAGAAGATAGCGGCTAGCCGGGATGAGCTGCCGGCGGCGAGTGATCGAGATGCTGCTGAATTTCAAACACCAAGCTGCATTAAAAACCCAGAACAAGGTGTCATGGTAGGCAGAGGGACTGTCTTGTTGACATTTTTCGTTTTAGTGACCATTATTGAATAATATTTAACTGTTAACCGTGAAGGAAATATGGATTTGTGGACCTCATACCAGATGGCCGGGAGTCTTGACTAGTTGCCATGACTAAAAAAAGTAGAGTAGAGACGGTCTTACGAAAAAATGTGTGGGAGGTGGAGTTGTCCTCTCTGCCCTGGTGGAAGGGTTGGCTCACCAGGGTGCTTCGGATGTTCTACGTGGTCATACGTGATCTGCTTGAAGGACAACTCACCCTAAGAGCTATGAGTCTGGTCTACACAACGCTACTGGCCATGGTGCCATTGCTTGCAGTCAGCTTCTCTGTTCTGAAAGGACTCGGGGTACACAATCAGATAGAGCCTCTTCTGCTTAACTTTCTAAAGCCAATGGGTGAGAGAGGGGTCGAGCTGACTGCACGCATAATCGGCTTTGTAGATAGTGTCAAAGCGGGGGTCCTTGGCGCATTAGGTTTGGCATTTCTAATTTACACTGTTATCTCGTTGATCCAAAAGATCGAGCTAGCGTGCAATGACACCTGGCACGTGAGTCGGAGCCGCCCCCTGGCACAAAAATTCAGCGACTATCTGAGCGTTATTTTAATTGGCCCTGTACTGGTGTTTTCCGCCCTCGGCATTACGGCGTCGGTAATGAGTACAGCGGTGGTGCAGAAAATGGTGGCCATTAAAGTTTTCGGCAGTCTTCTGGAACTGGCGACTACACTGGTGCCTTATCTTCTGATGATTGCAGCGTTTACCTTCGTCTACATCTTTGTACCCAATACTAGGGTGCGGTTCCACTCTGCCCTCGTTGGCGGAGTGGTGGCGGGCGTCCTGTGGGAAGCCAGCGGCTGGGGATTTGCCTCCTTTGTGGTAAAGTCCGCCAAGTACACTGCAATCTACTCCGGCTTCGCCGTTATTATCATGTTCATGATCTGGCTATACTTGAGCTGGCTTATTGTCCTGGTGGGAGCCAGCGTCGCCTACTACCACCAGCATCCCGAGTCCATGACCGCTCATCGGCGCCAGCTGCAACTCAGTAACCGCATGCAAGAGAAGCTAGCCCTATTGATTATGTTCTTAGTCGGCAAGAACTACTACGACAACCTCCCCGAACTGACTTTGGAAGAATTCGCCCAAAGTTTCAATGTACCCATGGAAGCTTTGGAGCCCATAATGGCGGCCCTGGAAGGGTACGGTCTTTTGACCCAGACCGCCGACGAGCCGCCCACCTATTTGCCTGCCCGACCCTTGGATACTGCAGGGCTCAAAGACGTTCTGGATGCTGTTCGTGGGGCTAATGAAATGGTTGATCCCAAGCCGCAGAGTGAATCGGCGGAGCTTGCCGTTGACCAGCTCGTTGACCACCTCGACCAAGCCATGGCACGGGCACTTCAGGGCAGCACCCTGAAAGACCTGGCACTGTCAAAGCCGCCCCCGATTAGCCTGGTGTCGCAATCATCACAAAAGGTGGACCCATCTTCCGGTGAGGGTTGAGAGAGGGCCATCTGTTGGTCAATCATGTCAGTTGAGGTAGGGGAGCTATGAAAAAATTTGCGATCATAGCTGTTATCTTAGCCGCTCTCACCTTCGGGGCTTTGAACTATCACTTTATTCTGATGGACAGCAGGATCAAACTTCTCAAGAAGGCAGATTTGACTTTTGACAATACATTTGTTGATGCCAGGGGCGCAAAGAAATACAAACTATATCTAAACCCAGCCCTGGCTGAAGCTGGAGTGAAAGATTTGTTCAAGGATGAGAGTATTACCATTGGAAAATAGACAGACTAGTAACCCTGATATTTCATGAATAACTTACTGCGACCACGGATATGGCCGTCCTTCCTGGCGTCCTCGGGTGTCGGCCCCTGCGGCGTACCGTTCAGGTACGCCTCGGATCCAACCCCCTGCGGTTGCCCGTTGGCACGCCCATCTTCGTGGTCTCGCGACAGCAATTCATGCAATATCAGGGTTAAGGGTTCCAACCTGTTGATTATTTCTTCTGTTTTTCCTCGCCTCTCATTTACTGGCGCGGATTATTCATCACGCCCAGGCGTGACTGTAATCGTCGCTGATGTCTCATGAGACATTTATGTCTCACTGGAAAACCTGATACACTTGGCAGCGCTGACACCTATTCTTGCAGTTGAATATAATAGCTTTCAGCATGTTAACTGATATGGATATCACTCGGACGCGAAGTGTCTCAAAGCTGTCTCACTGAACAGGCATGACAGCTCATGGGGCCGGGTTGACATTACTAGTTAAATATTTAATATAACTTAGATATTTCGATAGATATCCTTATTGTCTGGTTTGGCACGAAAATGCTCAAGCGAGCGCATTCCCCGTAGCTTGCTGCGGGGTTAGCGAGCGAACTACAATAAAATGGAATCACTTCCTTACATTTCGAAGATTCCCTGCAGCTTGTCGGAGCGAAGCGGAGATCCCGCTTTAGCGGGGCTGCAGGGAGCTGCAATTATGATTTACTAATATCCATACAGATACCGGAAGGCAGACGAAGGAGGGAAAGATGTCTGATGAAAAATGTCCACTGTGTGGATCAGAGAGTTTTTATGTCAAAGATCCTACGGATCCCTACGAAATATACGAATTTGACCTGAAGGATGGCAAGATCGTCTTTAACTCAGACACCGATAAATCCGAAATACCGGAGGTTCAAGGCGAGACCGAGACGTATTGTAACCGATGTGCCTGGCACGATAAGCTCAAGGCACTAAGGTGATTGAAGATTGAAGAACATAAATCTGTAGTTGAAATCTTCAATCTGCATTCTACAATCTACAATCTTAGAGGAGGTTTCAAGATGAAAAAGGTGCTGATTGCCTACGACAGTAGGACAGGCAAGACCGAGAAGATGGCTGAGGGCATAGCTGAAGGGATCCGTATGGGAGGGCACGAGGCGGAACTCAAAAAGATCACCCAACTCAAGAACGAGGAAGAAGTGGCAGGTTATGATGCCTATGTCTTTGGCTCGCCCACATACCACAGAGACATGATCGGTACAATGAAGACTTTTCTGTTCCTGGCACAGAAGGCAAACCTGGCGGGCAGGGTAGGCGGTGCCTTTGGCTCATATACCCACAGCGGAGATGCACCGGCATTGGTTTTCGACACTATGGCACATGTATTTAAAATGGACATGACCAATCTAGGTTCTTTTAACTTAAAGGAAGACCTTGTCGATGGAGCCGAAGGCTTACATGCCTGCCAAGATTACGGCAAGGGTATATGTGAGAAATTAGGCTAGTTTCCATCCATGAATGTCGCTTTTCCGCAATCTCTGCGTCAATCTGCGGGATTTCTGGTTTGGCGTACCTTAAAAGTACGCCTCCGCGCAATCCCTTGATCTCCTGGACCTTGCAGAAAGTTCCTCATTCATGAATTGGAAACTCCAGTGAGTGTCGTAGTATCCTGAATCTGGGCTAAAGAGCCATGTCCTCTGGACATGGCTCTTTCTGTTGTTCGAATAACGGCTGAGACTATTCCTTCAACCGTGTTAATCGTGGCTACCTGCCCGCCATCGCGAGTCGCTCAGGCGAGGCGGGCGGGAAAGCCGCTCCCACAGTTTTGGATTTTGTCGATGTATCGGAGGCCTAGAAATTCCAAATCACAAATCACAATGACTAAGGTTTCAGTGTTCAGCTTTTTTTTGTTTCCCTGACACCTTAAATCCTGAAATTTGGTGCTTGAGGTGGGCCCTAACCCATTGCTATGTTCGCTGGGCCAGACTTTCTTTCTGGTTCTGTTTTGGCACGAGTCGTGCTAGTTATAACGGGTTAAAGGAGGAATGAGGCCTTGAAAATATTGATTAGTCACGTTTCTGACGAAGCCTTAATAGCTTTACTTCTAAAGGATTTTATCGAGTCCACCTTTCTCGGGCAATTTGAAGTATTGCTAAGCAGCAATTCTGGCGATAGTGGAGTGGGAGACAAATGGCTTGTGGGGCTCGATGGTGCACTAACAAGTGCAGATCTTCTCTTGGTCCTCTGCAGTCCGAAATCAATTCGCCAACCGTGGATCCATTTCGAATTTGGCTGTGCCTGGACCAAAAGCCTGGCAATCAGCTGCCTCTGTCATTCTGGACTAAACAAAATTGGTTTGCCGTCACACCTTCGCACCTTTGAAGTGCTGGAGGTTGATGATGATAGTTTTATGGAGCAACTTTTTGAAGATCTAAAAAAGCGTTTTGGTATCCGGCGGCTCCCGCGTCTGTCCTATGACACCATGAAAGCTGAGTTGCGGGCTACCTTGGTATCGCTTAGCCACACAGGTAAACATGGTGATGAAGCGATTTCAGTCGGTGATCTCAAAAGAGAATCTGGATTTGCTGAGCAGGAAGTTGATGCTGCTGAAGCACCATCCTTAATTGCTAAAGAGCTTGAAGAGAAAATCGATGAGAGGATTGAAGAAAAGATAAGAGAGAAAGAGGCGCCCAGTAAACCAGAGCCCAGTAAACCAGAGCCTCGGAAACCAAAGCCCGAGAAACCACGCTCATCGCCCGGTAAGAAGGTGAAAGTAAAAGGGCTCCGTCGTAAAAAGAAAGAAGCTCCGAAAGAGACCGAGAGTGTTCAGAAAAGAGTTCTCAAGCTTCTGGCCGCTGCGGGAGATACAGGCTATCCTCTGGAAGACTTGTCAGATCTACTGGGAATTGTTGAACGCAAGCTGGAACCTTATCTGGATGTGCTCAAAGAGCAGGCATACATAAATATAGCTGTTGAGGTCGGCCGGCCTCCAGAATACAAGATTGCCGCGAAAGGGGAACAGTACTTGGATGAAAGCAAGCCCACCTAGCCCGGATATTTCATGAATAACTTGCTGCGACCACGGATATGGACGTCCTTCCTGGCGTCCTCGGGTGTCGGCCCCTGCGACGTACCGTTTAGGTACGCCTCGGAACCAATCCCGCGGTGCCGCGGGACGGTTGCCCGGTGGCACGCCCATCTTCGTGATCTCGCGAAAGCAATTCATAAAATATCCAGGCTATGATAATGATTTCAATACCATTCAACGCTGTTTAGCGCCGGGAATTTTGTTTATATATGCTCAATCTTCTTTGTCAAGGGAAATATCCCCGCGGCTGTTGCCTCCCTGCCGCCCGGCTTCGATTCCTTTCTCCCAGCTCCAACCCTATTATCAGCTATCAATAAAACTCTTGAGTTTCTTGCGCCGGCTGGGGTGTCGAAGCTTTCTCAGGGCCTTGGCTTCGATCTGCCGGATGCGCTCCCTGGTTACCAGAAAATCTTGCCCCACTTCCTCTAGAGTATGATCCGCCTTCTCCCCTATGCCGAACCTCATGCGCAGCACCTTTTCCTCTCGTGGGGTCAGGGTGGAAAGCACTTTGCGCGTTTGCTCAGAGAGGTTCAGATTGATGACTGCATCCACCGGAGATGTTACCTTTTTATCTTCAATGAAATCTCCCAAATGGCTGTCTTCCTCCTCTCCGATGGGAGTTTCCAGTGAGATGGGCTCCTTGGCAATCTTCAGAACCTTCCTCACCTTCTCCAAGGGAAATTCCATCTTATCAGCTATCTCTTCAGGTGTTGGCTCCCTCCCTAATTCCTGAACAAGGTATCGTGATGTCCGGATGAGCTTATTAATGGTCTCGATCATATGCACAGGAATGCGAATGGTTCTGGCCTGGTCGGCAATGGCCCTGGTAATCGCCTGGCGGATCCACCAGGTGGCGTAGGTACTGAACTTGTAGCCCCGCTGATACTCAAACTTGTCCACTGCCTTCATCAGGCCGATGTTCCCCTCCTGGATCAGGTCAAGGAACTGTAGCCCTCTGTTGGTATATTTTTTGGCTATGCTTACCACCAACCGCAGGTTGGCCTCCACCAACTCCCTCTTTGCCTCTTTGGCTTTGACCTCACCCGCGTCAACTTGACGCATAATCTGCTTCAAGCTGCGGACATCCATTTTGGCTTCCTGACCAATCCGCCGGATGCGGCGCCGGCCGTTCTTGATGGTTTTTTCCATCTCTAAGAATTCATCTGGCTTAAGGCTAAGATCTTTGGCGATTTGGTCCAATGAATCAGGATTGCTCTTTACATGTCGGAAAAGGCGACGAAGTTCTTGAACTGGCTTACCGGTGCGGATCATGCACTGCTCGATCTCCCGCTCGCCTTTCTCTATTCTCTCCACACAACTCCGCAGTTTGCTCACAATACGCTCCACCTGCCGCTCCTCCAAACGCAGGTTCTTGAGCAACTCGGCAATGCGTTCCTTGCTGACCAGCAGGGCTTCCTCATCTGCTTCCCGTGACTTACCTTCAGGACTGCTTGTCAGGATGAACTCCTCCATCTTGAGGTTTTCTTCATACAGCTGCTGAATTTCCTCAAGTAACTCAAGTAACCTTTCCTTCTCCTTGTCTTCCTCCGCACTGGTATATTCTTCAAAATCCTCGTCCAGGTTTTTTAGGACATCACGGACCCTCAGCTTCTCTAGAGCGATCTTCTCACGCAAGTTAAGAATCTCGCGAACACCAATCGGGGTGGCAATAATGGCGTCAATCACTTCCTCCTCACCCCGTTCGATCCGCTTGGCTATCTCGACCTCTCCCTCCCTGGTCAAAAGACAGACCATACCCATCTCCCGAAGATACATTTTGACCGGGTCAGTCACCCTGCCTCCACTATCATCCTCCAATGGCAGGGCTCGATCTCCCTCCTCGATGGCCTCGCCATCTTTCTCGATCTTTTCCTTGAGCATCTTTGCCTGTTGCGAGGAATCGACGATCTCAATGTCCATCTCATCGAAGATCATCATCATGTCGTCGATCTTCTCCGAGGATACGAGCTCGTCTGGCAGGATACTATTTACCTCATCATAGGTAAGGTATCCCCTTTCTTTGCCCATTGAGATAAGCTGCCTAAGATCTTCCATATTCCTTTTTTTAGCCATCAAACCATCTCCCCCCTGGAAAGGTTCGCTTTATCATTGGCCTCTTTAGCCAACAAAGCTGCCTTTTTAGCCTGCAACTCCGCCAGAAGCTCCGCAATGCGAGACTGATCCTGACTGCGCTCGGCAGCTCGGATTTCCTCCCTCAGCCGTTTCAGCTCATCCTGCAATTGCCGCCTTCTGGAACCGATGCCCTCAAGATATTCCCGCAAACGAGCGTGGGCCGCCTCCTCTCGCCATGGGCTCGACTCCAGTGACCATCCGCTTATCACATTTTTTAGGTCATCGTCTTGCAGGTCCATTAATAACCCACTCAGGGCCAGGTTTCCACCTTCCTGATAATGTTTAATCAAAAGTCCTGCAACCTCCACCCAGGGATTTACTTGAAAATTATCCAAAGCGGAGCTTTTTTCAAGCAACGGGATCCAGTTGGGATAATGAACCAAAATACGGACAATCTCTTCCTCCCAGGCGGGAATCCGTGTGGCCCGGTCCGGCTTCGGTCCCCTTGCGGTCACCACCCTGGATGTTCGGTCCAAGCCCAATTCCGCCCACAGTACTTCTTCACTCACCCCCAACCTTTGGTCCAGCATACGCAAGTAGCCCTCCTGGGTTACGCGCGAGTCCAGCAACTTCAGCATGGGAGTCACCTGGCGGACAACCTTAAGCCTGCCCTCCACCGAGCCGTCATATTCGGCAATGGACTGTTCAAGAAAAATCTCCATAAGGGGCCGAGCCTCTTCCAGCAGTAAGGCAAATGGCTCCCTACCCTCCCTGGCCAAAAAGTCGTCAGGATCCATCCCCTCAGGCAAGGCCAGAAGGCGAGCAGGCAATTTTTCTCTCAGAAACAACTCCAGACTGCGCATGGCCGCCCTCATACCCGGTTGATCTCCGTCAAAAACCAACACCGCCTGAGGTGCTAACCGGCTCAGCAGCCGGACATGGTGGAGGGTAAGGGCGGTGCCCAAAGGCGCGACCACCTGCTGGATTCCCTGGTTGTAGAGTGCCAGAAGATCAAAGTAGCCCTCCACCACCAGAGCCTCTTTATGTCGCCGGCACGCCTCCCTGGCCGTCGCCAGTCCGTAGAGGGTTCGTCCTTTGTGAAATATGGGCGTTTCGGGGCTATTGAGGTACTTGGGTGGGTTTTCTTCATCCAAAGCTCGGCCGCCAAAAGCAACGGTACGCCCACGCATGTCCTTGATGGGAAACATCAGTCGATGTCGGAATCGGTCGTAGCAGTCCCGTTCGGACTTCTTCACCAGTAACCCGGCCTGAACCGCTGTTTTCAGGTCCACTTTCCTGCTGAGGAGAAAACGTTTCAACCCATCCCAACTTTGTGGCGCATAGCCTAGCTGGAAATCCTGGATAACCTCCGGCCCCATGCCCCGACTCTGGAGATATGCCAACGCCATCTCCCCAGTACCCTTGTCAAGCAACACCTGGTTGAAATAACCAGCAGCGAGCTCATTAACGTGACGTAAGCGCTCGGCCAGTTCGCGCATCCTTTTTGCCTGCCCTGTCTCCTGCCGTTGCGGTAAAGAAATTGAGAAGCGTTTGGCCAGTTCTTTTACCGCTTCAGCAAAAGAGAGGTTGCGCGAGCGCATGAGGAAATCGAAAACGCTACCACTGGCCCCACAGCCAAAGCAGTGAAAAATCTGTTTCTCATCACTCACCGTAAATGAGGGCTCCTTTTCGCCATGAAAAGGACAGAGCCCCAAATAATTCTTCCCCCGCTTACGGAGGGAGATAGAGGAGCCTACGACATCCACTATATTGGCTGCGGCTCGAACTTCTTCGATTATCTCGCGGTTGATCTGGCCCACTTTTGGTCCCCACTTTGTTGACTAGACACTAGGCAGTAGGCACTAATAACTCGGCAACAAGCACTGCTTAAAGAATTAGTCAAAAGCTCAGAGATGTTGGTTCCATCCGTCAAAATCAAACCGTTTATTTTGTATCGATAAATTTAAACTGATTTATTAAGTAAAATTCATTTTAAATCATAGTATTAACTACTTATATAAATTTTTTTCAGTGCTTAGTGTCTAGTGCATAGCGCTCAGTCCTTGAACTCTACAACCGTAACCCCGGTGCCTCCAGCACCCTGCTTCTCGGCGTGAAATCCCTTGACTATAGCATGCTCAGTGAGGAATTCCTGCACCGCTTGGCGAAGTCTCCCAGTGCCGTGTCCATGAACAACATGGATCTGGTCGTAACCATCCCTCAACCCTAAGACCGACCAGATGCAGCCGTTGCTGGCTGGTTTCAGGCTCCTCGCGAAAAACCCTAATGCTGTTGGATCGATGCTCTCTAGCGCTCGCACTTTTTTCGTCTGGAAGAAGTTCCAGGGATTCCAGGTCAACTTCCACACGCTTTGGACCCATTTGCACCTCTGCACGGCGCCCTTGGTCCTTGATCTTGAGCAAGGTACCCCTGCCACCCACGGTTCGCAAACGCACCAGCTGCCCTTCCGCAGAGGGCATCACTCCTTTGTCCTCTCGCTCGCTTTGCGACTCCAGTGCAGAGCTAAGCTCTTGCCTGATCTCCCTGACCTTCTTTCGGACCGCCATCGCCTTACGCATTCCGCCCTGTTGCAAGCTGGCTATTCCCGATTTCAGCTCTTTTTCAGCCTCAGTGAGCATGCCCTCGCTCTGCTGTCTCAGTTCACTGAGAATCTCTTCTCGAGATTGGACAAAGCCTTTACGTTCCCGGGCCAAACTCGCTTTGGCCAATTCCAACCGCTGCTGCTGGAGTATAAGTTTTTCTTCTTCATTCCTGGCTCTGTCCCAGGCTTCAGTCAGTTGCTTGATAAGGTCAATGGTCTGGCCTTCGCCAGGATCCAAATGGTCTCTTGCCTCTTCGATAATCTCCGGTGGCATGCCAAGGTCGGCAGCGATCTCAAAGGCGTTGCTGGTGCCGGGACGACCATAACGCAACTGATAGGTAGGTCGGCTGTTCTCTTCATCAAAAGCCACCGACACATTCTCCACCCCCTGATGGAGCATTCCGTAAGCCTTAATCAGGTGGTAGTGCGTAGTAACAGCCACAAAAGCTCCGCGGCCACGGAATTGGTCCAGTACAGCCAGGGCCAGGGCAGCCCCCTCTGCTGGATCGGTTCCTGTGCCGATTTCGTCCAGCAGCACAAGAGATCGGTTGTCCACCTGCTTCAGCATGTGCACCAATCTTTGGACTTTAGCCGAGAATGTGCTCAGGTGAGCCCTGACGTCCTGTTCGTCACCTATTTCGGCAAATATGCCCGTGAGCACCGGCCATTCGCTGCCATCAGCAACCGGGACGTGCAGTCCGGCCTGGACCATGGCTCCAAGAAGACCCAAAGTCTTGAGAGATACCGTCTTACCACCGGTGTTGGCACCGCTGATGACCAAGATCTTCAGCTTTTCATCGAGATGCAGATCAATGGGCACAACTTCAATGTGATCAGATTTTCGAGTTTCTGTAAGTTCAGCCCCCAACACCATCTCAGCCAGTTCTACCGGTAGAGTAGACGTCTTTCGCGCCCGTTCCTGTAATGCTAGAATAGGATGGGAAGCCTGCTGCAGCCGCATCCTTGGGCCGTCATTCAACTTGGGTGCACGGGCAAGGAGGAGAGAACTCAATCGGACCTTGGCGTGCACGCAGTCAATAACCCCCAGCCAGCGCTCGTTATGAAGGAGCACCTCCGCTGCAGTTATCACCGCATCGGTTAATTCCCGGAGAATGCGAGCCTCTTCTTCTCTTTCTCGACTACGGCCCTGCCTCAGCCGGTTGTTGAGAGGAACAACAGACAGTGGTTCCACGAAACAGGTGGCACCACTGTGGGAAGTATCGTGAACTATGCCTTCCAGCGCCCCTTTGGCGTCGCTGCGAAGAGGGATTACCAACCTGTCGTTACGGACGGTGATGAGCTTCTCCCGGAGCGTTTTCTGGGAAGCCTGCCTCTCAAGAACTTCAGTGAGTTCCGCATGGAGCCTTTTGCGCAGCTCACCAATTTCTTTTCTAACTCGCGAAAGCTCGGGACTTGCTCCATCTTTTATATGACCCCGCTGGGCAATGGCGCGGCTGATCTTTTTTTCCAACTCCGGAATTGGCTGCAGATTGTCCAACAATTCGGCCAGCCTGCTGTACCGTGGTTCGCAACTGCTCACCAACTGCTGGAGGGTGCGAGCCGCCTTTGCGGTCTCTGCTACCTCAAGAAGCTCGGCCGGCGACAAAACTTCCCCGGTGCTCCTGAGTCTATCGATAATCGGCTCCAGCTCATGGATACCACCAAGAGGGAGTGGATTGCCTATTTGCAGGTATTCCTTGAGTTCGGTTACCTTATCAGGCCAATCTTGGATGTGCTCTCGGTCCGCGCTAGGGCGGACCTGTGTCGTTGCTTGCCGTCCCGGGTCAGTGAAGGCGAGTGAGTACAGAAAGCTCTGAACATGCGGAAATTCAAGGACACGAAGAGACTGGTGATCCATATCACTCCATGCCGGGGAGAGACCGAAGGCCAGGTTCTCTCACCCTTGAAGGAAAAGCAAAGTGAGAAATGGTTCTTGCTGAGGACCCGGAGTCAGTTCGAAAGTTTTTCCTTGACCATTGCATTTATCGCCCCGCCCTCTGCCTTGCCCGCCAGCTTGGCCATGGCTGCCTTCATTACTTTACCCATGTCCTTCATGCTGACAGCACCTACCTCGGCGATAATCTCGTCAAGTGTGTTTGATATTTCTTCTTCGGAGACCTGCTCCGGCATATAACCTTGCAATATCTGAAGTTCGCTCTCTTCCCTTTGGGCTAAATCCTCCCTGCCGGCCTTTTGATATTGCTCTATGGCTTCTCGCCTCTGTTTGATCTGGGTGATGATAACCGAGATCACCTCTTGATCCTCAAGGAGGCTGCGAGCCTCTTTTTCTCGGTTCTTGATGGCAGTAAGCACAAGGCGCAGGGTGGCCATTTTGACCTCATCCCTCGCCCGCATGGCATCCTTTAAAGCTGCACTAATTTGCTCCTGGAGACTCATCGTCTTTGTCCCAACTTGCGCATCCGCTTCAACGCCCGCCTCTTAGCAGTCAGTGCCTTCCTTTTCTTCCTAACACTGGGTTTCTCGTAATGTTTTCTCTTGCGGACCTCGGAAAGGATGCCCTCCTTTTGACATTCTTTCTTAAAACGTCTGAGAGCAGCTTCAAACGATTCTCTCGATTTGACCACTACATTCGGCATTCCCCCACCCTCCCTTCACCTGGGTATGAGTGGGCATCCTGTCGGCTGGAACCCTTCTGCAGACAGACCAAAATGGCATCAAGCCATCCCCCCCCTTCAAAAAGTCTAGCCATCTATGGCTGTGAAAATGAGCACTTAAACTTATAATTTTAGCTTTTCTTAATAAATTGTCAACGTAAAAGTCAGAATAACGCATAGCGCAGAGCGCATGGCGCAAAGCGTTACACCTGCCGTAGTCAACCTATTACCACTCACGCCAGGCGCTATGCTCTTTGCGCTTTGCCTTTTGCCAAGGCGATGGCTTCGCCCAAATCCACGCTCCCGGCATACAAAGCCCGGCCGGCAATCACCCCCACCACCCCGTCTCGTTCAAGCGGCAGCAGTGCCCTGATGTGCTCAAGGCTGCCCACACCTCCTGAGGCAATCACAGGAATACTCACTGACCGGGCCAACTGCCGGGTTGCTTCGATGTTTGGACCGGTCTGCATGCCGTCCCTCGAGATATCAGTGTAGACGATAGCTGCCAGGGCCAGATTTCCAAATCTGGCCGCAAGTTCCACTGAACCCACCTCAGTGGTTTTGCTCCAGCCCTCAACGGCAACCCTGCCCTTGCGGCTGTCTATCCCGAGGACCACCTTCCCTGGAAATAGTTCACAGGCCTGCACCAACAATTCCGGATTACTGTGGGCGGCAGTGCCAATCACCACGCGCTCAACCCCAAGTTCCAAATAGGCAGATAGAGTTTCGACCGTGCGCACCCCTCCGCCTAATTGAACTGGAACGTCTACCGATTGAACGATGGCGGCGATGGCCTCACGGTTCTTGGGTTCTTTGGCGAATGCGCCGTCCAAGTCTACCACGTGCAGCAATTGAGCCCCTTCAGCCTCCCACCGTTGGGCTGTAGCTGCAGGGTCCTCGGAATAAATGGTAGCGGTTGACATTTCTCCCCGCTCCAACCGCACACATTTCCCTTCTTTCAAATCAATGGCTGGAATGATCAACATGTCGCCGACTCACTTCGTTCATCGCAACTCGCGCAACGCGCTCCGCGCCTTTCTCGCCTATATTCCCTTGCTTTTTTCCATTTCCTTAAAAAGTTGCTTTAACTCAACTGGGGGCTTGAGCACTCTGCCATCCTTGTCAGTACAGACATGCACGGTGTATCCTTCAGCCAGGACCGTCCCGTTGTCTTTGTGCAGGAGCACATAGTCGAAACGCAGTCTTGCTTTTCCGGCAAAAGAAAAGGTGGTTTCGATACGAATGATATCGTCATAGCGGGCAGGATTGTGGTAACGACAATAGGCCTCATAGACAGGCAGGTAACAACCCTGCTCCTCCAGTAACCGATACGTACTTCCCACCCTCCGGAAAAGCTCTGTGCGACCGATCTCAAACCATCTCAAATAATTGGCGTAATAGGCTACTCCCATGGAGTCCGTGTCGCCGTAAAGAACCCGCTGCTCTGCACGAAACGGTTCAGTCATTATCTCTTCATGTCAATAGTTGATTAGGAAATTAGAGAATTAGAAAATTAGTTAATTCTTTGAAATCGCAAAATCGCGGCTGCCCTTCGACCCATTCGACAGGCTCCCCGGGACTATGCCCGGGACAGGCAGGGCAGGCAGGCTCAGGACGGGGAAAGCCGCTCCCACAGGAAAATCTCTGTTTTCTGCTTTTTTTGAAATCCGCAATCCGAAACTGGGAACCCGCCCGAAGGGTGGGAGTCCGAAGGACAAATCCTAAATCCGAAATCTTCCCTCTGCCCTATGCGAGTTACGCAATCTCGCCCTTAACGAACTTCTCCATAAGCTTATGCCCTGGTTTGACAACGAGTCCCGTACTTTCCGCACTGCGCTCTGAAAACCCTCTCTGCGCTTCACTGGCACTCGCTGGCAGATCACAGACTGCAAAGGGAACAAACCCTCTCGCGTGGGTGCGTGTCCGTACAGGGGTAAGATGGTCGGTAATAATCATTACCCGAACTCCGCCCATATCACTGCACCTGTCCAATATCGGCCCAACCACCCTGGCATCAAAAGCCTCGATTGCCTCAATCTTGAGTTCCAGGTTCCCCTCATGAGATGTCTCGTCGGGGGCCTCTACGTGGAGATAGACGAAATCTTTATCCTGTAAAGACTCCAGAGCAGCAGCCACCTTGCCATCGTAATTGGTGTCCAGGTATCCGGTGGCTCCGGGTACGTCCACCGCTTCCAGACCGGCACAGATACCTAATCCCTTTAGGAGGTCAACTGCGGAAATCACCACTCCGTGGATGTCGAACTGATCATTGAGGCTGGGCATAATGGGAGCAACCCCCTGCCCCCACAGCCAGATTGCATTGCCGGTCCGCTTTCCCTCTGCGGCCAGCTGCCGGTTCAGCTCGTGATCTGAAAGGACCCGTCTGGCTGCTTCCATCAATGATCTCAGTTCAGACACCTCATCATATACTTGCCAGTACTCAGCCACCGGCTGACCAGTAACGTCATGGGGGGGAGTAATGCTCAGATCAGACCTCCCGCCCCGCCAGACCAGGAGGTGACGATAGCTTACCCCTGGGTAGAAATGAAACGACTCGTTGCCCAAGTTTTCCTGCAGTGCAGTGATGAGTACCCGGCCATGCTCACTGGAAATATGACCCGCTGAGTAATCTGTCAGAACGAGTTCGCCGTCAGCCCCGCTTTCCACGCTGACCAGATTGCACCTGAAGGCCACCTCGCCAGGAGAAAGCTTCACCCCCATGCTGGCCGCTTCCAATGGAGCACGGCCTGAGTGGAAGCGATCAGGATCATAACCCAAGATTGCCATGTTAGCCACGTCACTCCCAGGGTCCTGATGCGAGCCAATGGTCTCCGTAAGTCCCAGAAAACCCTTGGCTGCCAGTTGGTCCATGTGGGGAGTATGAGCCGCCTCCAGGGGTGTCTTACCATCAAGCTCCTCTAGGGGCTCATCGGCCATGCCATCGCCAACCAGTATGAGGTATTTGCTCCTAGCTTCATCCATTTTATTTCCATCTTCTTAAACGGTAAGCAGTAAACAGTAAATCGCAGAAACTGTTGAAGTCGTCGAAGCCGTTCAAATCGTTACAGTCGAAAAAGTTGTTCCAATCGCGGCTAAAAGCCGCTCCCACAGTAGAATCTCTGTTTTCTGTTTTTTTTAAATCCGCAATCCGCAATCCGCAATCTTCCCTCTGCCCGAGGCTAATCCTCGTCAACCGCTTCTCTATTCTCGACCCGTATCAATCGTGTGGGTGCAGTTACCACCTTGAGGTCACCGATTTCAGCCAGGGCCAGACGCACATCACGCTCTCTTGCCTCATGAGTCATCATCACCAGCGGCACTGAACCCTTTACCTGTCTACCTTTCTGAATCACTGAGGCAATACTGATATCGTGGTTGCCTAGTATGCCTGAAATCTTTGACAGTACCCCGGGCTGATCAACCGCAGAAAATTTGAAATAGTAATTGGTAACCAGCTCATCCATGGGTTTGATTTGGCGCGGCACCAGCGCCTCCCCTTCACAAGCCAGGGGTGGTATTCTCACACCGCTTCCCACCAGAAGATCTCGTCCCAGATCAACCAGATCGCTGGCCACGGCACTGCCGGTGGGCATCATTCCGGCACCCAGGCCATATAACATGACATCACCAACAGCATCCCCGGAGATATGGATAGCATTGTAAGCCCCCTCAACCTTGGCCAACATGTGCTCCTGGGGAATCATGGTCGGATGTACTCTGACTTCTATTCTGTCGCCGTCACTGCGAGAGATGGCCAGGAGTTTTATTTGATAGCCAAAATCTTTGGCAAATTGAATGTCAGACGGGTCAATCTGGGAAATGCCCTCTGTATGGATCTGATTAAAATCTATCTCGCAACAGTATGCCAGGGAACTGAGAACGGCAATTTTGTGCGCTGCGTCCACTCCCTCTACGTCAAGACTTGGGTCTGCTTCCGCAATACCTTGTGCCTGGGCTTCCTTGAGTGCATCGGCAAAAGTGGTACCCTCACGAGCCATTCTGGTGAGAATGTAATTGGCGGTGCCATTGAGAATACCGTAAATGTGGCCTACGCGATTGGCTACCAACCCCTCACGTAAGGTGCGTATGAGGGGAATACCCCCGCCAACGGCCGCTTCAAAAGCGATATTGACCTGGTGCTCCCGGGCCGCCGCAAAAAGCTCATTACCATGCACAGCCAATAGAGCTTTGTTGGCAGTGACCACATGTTTGCCGCGTTTCATGGCCTCCAAGAGAAAGGTCTTGGCTGGTTCCATTCCCCCGATCAACTCAACAACAATCCGGATTTCCTCATCCGCCAGTATGTCTTCCACCTGGGTGGAGAGGATCTTCCGAGGAACGGAGACCGGCCTGGGGCTCTCCAGGTCTATGTCCACCACTCTTTTTAGCCTGAGCGGCACACCCAAACGCTCCTTGAGTATCTCACTGTTGTCTTCAAGAACCTTGACAAGACCACAGCCCACCGTTCCTAATCCGATCAAGCCTACTTGTATTTCCTTCATATGCTTTCCCCATGCATTACTTTCGCTCTTTATGCCATCTCTCAAACGCCAGGTGCCAAATCGTTAATTCGAGAATTAGAGAATTAGGAAATTCGTTGATTATTCAAATCGTCAACTGGAAATTCGCAAACGGTAAATGGTAAGCGGTAAGCCCTTCGACAGGCTCAGGACGCTTCGCGCAGTAAGCGGTAAACAATTAGTCTGTTTGACTAATTTTCTAATTAACC
>CAMYLW010000042.1 GCA_947259475.1 Thermodesulfobacteriota bacterium | reverse complement strand
GGCTTGATGAAGCCCGATGCTTCGGTTATGGCTGGAGACGGATTGCAGGAGGTCTGTGAGACTGTTGGTATGCCCCCGGTACTGGGACTGGGCTCCTGTGTGGACAACAGCCGGATTTTGATGGCCTGCGCTGAGATGGTGAAGACCGGTGGTTTGGGCGACAGTATTGCGGATCTGCCGGTTGCCGGTGTTGCGCCTGAGTGGAACAGCGAGAGGGCCTTTGCCATTGGTCAGTACGTTGTGGCCTCTGGTATCTATACCGTCTTTGGCGTAACCTTTCCCACCATAGCCGAGACCAAGTTTCACAAGCTGCTCTTTGGAGGTTTAGAAGAGCAGGGTTTGGGTAAATGGGGCTTTGCCAAAGATCCCTACGAGATGGCGGATATGATCATCGACCATATCGACAAGAAGCGCGAGGCCCTGGGCATTATGGGCGAGCGTGAGCGCGTACTCATGGATATGGCCGATCGCCAGGCTTTGGAGGTTGAAGCAGGCCAGGAGTAAGAGTTCAGAAATAGTCACAGTAGTTTACTGAAAACCCGGCAGGGTAGGGACCCTGTCGGGTTTTTTTTAGTGTTTAGGTGTCAGGAAAAAGAAACAGAGAAGCTTACACCTGAAACCCTGTGATTTGGTAATTGTGCTTCGGAATGTGGTTTTCTTGCGCCTTGAGCCTTGTGCCCTAAGCCTTACGCCCCCTTGCTGCTAACTACTCACTACTGGATTCTTTGGTTTTCGAGATTTCCTCCTCGTAGAATCCTTGGCAATAGTCCAGAAATTCCTCAGGAGTCTGAGAGGAAACATTACCGTACAAATTCTGAATGAATATTCTGGCTAGTTTTACTTTGGCCTTTGAAAAAACCGATCTTTCGCCCTTGAGAATCTTCCAGTACTCGATCCCTGAACAGAGTATGAAGCGAATAAAATAATCGTATGAGTCATTCCCAGGTGGCAAAAGTCCGAAGTATTCAATTGCTCGAGGTATATCGTTCTTGAGAACGTCGAAACACATCTTATTCAAAATCTTCACATTGTCTTTCTCTTTTTCAAAATAGCTCTGGGGCCAGAAAGATCTTTTCTTGGTAATCTTATCTTCTACGAAATCTCTTATTATATTTAGTTTCTGCTGAAATAATCCGAAAGATACAGCATTAACTGAAAGTCTTTCGAAGATTTCGTCCGAAACATTGCTGCCCTTTAGCTTCAGGAGGTGAGTCAGGTAGAGACCCACAGTACCGGCTACATAGTAGCAGTACTCATTTAGGTCATTGTGAGTGTTAATAGATTTTTTCAGGAAAGTGCACATTCCTTCGGCCATTTCGCCAGTCCATCTCCGTGCCAGCTTCTTCTCTTTGCTTGATAAAGTGTTGTAAAGACTTATGGTGGCTTCGTAGTTATTGAAAACGAAAGCCTCCTCTTCTGGAGTAACCTCGAGCATACGCTTTTGCACTTCAGGCGAGTAGCTATCTCGCTCCAAGTAGTTACAAAAGGTGGTAATCAGATAAATCTTTTCATCTGGTTCCAAACCTGTGGAGTCTTCAATTGTATCAATAGTCTTGTTCAGATTATATTCAACCATGATTGGGATCCTAAACCGATCGTCGAGGTTCAGGATGGGGAGGGAAAAACTGCGGGATTGATTAATAAGAGACTGCTCGTTGGCTTTTATCCATCGTTCAAGCATATGCTTGTCTACCGTTGTTGCGGAGGTCACATTATCTTAAATCATCGTTCGCCCATATATATACGTTTTTATTCCTGTTAATCAATAACTTTACCCTTAACCTAAATCAAAAACGTCGCAGGCGAAGTATATGATAAGAAGATCCGAGGTCGTCGTTACCAGGAGAAATAAAGGAGATTAATGATGATATCACCCACTCAGGTCTGTTTGTTCGGATCCTTGTGCAAAAGGCTGGGAGACCGAAAAGATCTCCCAATCCAATTGGACCTGAAGACCCCGACTCCGTTATCTGAGGTTTTGGAAAACCGTACTCGTTTTTCCTCTCCTCTGTTTTTTCAACAGGTGCAAGTAGTGCAACTTGTGCGGCCATCTTAAATTCTATGCTTCAAATGGGTGGTGCAATGGTGACCAGGACTCGCATGTCAGTTTCAGCCCTGAGGCCGTGGGGTTCACTAATTTCTGAGATCAAAACATCCCCGGGCCCAGCTGGTATGGTTGTTTCATTTTCACCTAAGAATTCACCGCTTCCCTCGAGTACGGCGATACTCAACTGGCCTTCAATATCATGAGAGTGGATGGGCAACTCCTGGCCGGCCTTAAAATTAAAGTTCAGAATTTTAAAGTAGGGAGAATCATGGACGAGCAGACGACTCAAGCCGCCGTCCTTAAAACTGTTTTCCTCAAACATGCTTATTTTTTTCATGCTGTATTAACCCCCTTTTGACCAGTTAATTGGATAGAAACTAGCTGGTGTTCATCCGAAAACCCATGTTTTCGCATGAGAGCCATCAGCCCTTCGACTTCGCTCAGGACAGGCGATCAGCTTTCAGCTCTCAGCAAAATACATTTAAAAACATAAGTGAAGCTGACCGCTGAGTGCTGACAGCTTCATCCGGAAATCTCTGATTTCCGGATGGACACTAACTAGACCTTCTTCCCCCTTGTTTGCCCAGAAGCTTAACTAGGTAAAGAGGTATTTCCATTGACTTAGGTCAAAGCTGCAAAAGGAATGGAGGAAAATTTGCCCAGTATTACTCAAGCCTAACCGCTTGCTCTAGGGGGCTTCAATCTGGTAAATTGAAGTAACTAGGATATCTCACGAATCGCCTGTTTTGACCGCTTTGCTACTTCCTCCAGCCCTTGTCTATTAAGCCAGCAAGTAAACCTGGAGAGACCTAAAGACAGGAAGGAAAAATTTGAATTCTTCTTCAGACTCAAAGCAGATTTCCAGTAAGGAAATCATGGCTCGGACAGGAATATCCAGGGCTACCCTCAATAACTATATCGGGCTAAACCTCATCCCCCCGCCCACCGTTCGCAAACCTGAAGAGGTTGGGGGCCCCACCAAGATCGGCTACTTCCCTGAGTGGGTTGTGGACAGAATAGATAGAATCCGCCAGCTCAAAAGTGAAGGAATGCGAATGGCGCAGATTGTCATGCAATTCATGGATGAAGAAAGAAAAGTTTTGCCAGCTGCGCCTCAACCGCAACCTGACTTGAATTACCAATGGCTCGAACAGATTCCCTTTCCCGCCGTTTTGGTGAATAGGAGTTGGGAAATCATCCGGTCAAATCATGCAGCCGAGAACCTGCTTCCAACAGAACGAGTTCGCGGAACTACTGCGGCGGTAAAGAACAACTTTTTCGCTCCCTTCTGCATCAGGGGACTAATGAGTGGCTTTACAAACTGGGAAGACATGCTCACACCGCACATTCGTCTGGCCAAAAGAGATCTCAGCGAAGACTCTCTCGCCCAGATATACCGCGGGACGGAATACCACACGGAAGAGGAGCTAATGCTACTATGGCGTGGAGCCGAGCCCCTAGATGATCGTCCGTTTCATCACCAAACACTGGTTCTCAAACATATCGATGGTGAAACCAGACACTGCACGCTTTTTTCCAGTGCTTTGCGTGAGGGGACTCTATTGCTTTACGTACCAATTAATATGCAATTGGACCGAATTCTGGAACAACTAATGGGCACAGTGGAACTCTTCAGAAACGTGCTGTCTCAAGAAGGTCCATCCCATATACCTCTATGCATTCTGGCGGCCCGGCTGGAATCTGATCTCCATTTACGCACAGCCCTACCTCCAGCCGAATACTTCGTTTTGATAAACCAGATAATCCTGACCTCACATCAATGCTTCAAAAAGCATGGGGCCACCCCGGCACGTTCGTTTCAAGAAGGAATTGTCGGCTTTTTTCTGGCTGCGGATGACTCACCGAAAGATTACCTCTTCCGGGCATTGGCGTGTGGTAACTCTCTGCAGAGGATGATCGGCGATCTCGACCGAAAATGGAAATACAAGCAAGCCTGGAGCAATACCTTGCGCCTGAACATAGGTGTTCACTGCGGCCATGAATGGGCGGGAACAGTACCGTCAGCGCTGGCATTCGAATTTACTGTGGTAGGTGACACCTTGATGGAAACAATAAAGCTGAGTGAATTTTCAAAAAGGGGGGCTATTTGGGCCAGCAAAAAAGTGATTGAAAATCTGTCTCCCTCAGAGCGGGAGAGGGTGGAATTTGGTATTCGGCTGGGAGTTTATCAGGAACGATTTGTAAGCCCGAATATCTACTCGCCGGTTAAAGAACTCCTGAGCCGAGAAGAATTGGAAGGGAGGGGGCTTCTACCGATAAGCAACCTGGCAGTTACGGAAGTTGTCAATGTCCTCCCATAGTTGCAGGAGCACGGGGTTTGCTGGGCTCTTAGCCGTGAACAACATGGACAAAATCGGAACTATATAGAGTGTCGCCAACTTCCAAGACTAGCGGAAGAAGCGAGAGAGCACATCCCATACTCGGCGATCGCTCCCTCATTCGTCTTCTTCAGATGAACTCTCTTCCTGGTCATCATGCGTTTCGGCAGGACCTTCCTCTTCAGTATCCTCGGCCGCAGGCGGCTCAGCTGCTTCACCACTCTCAAGAGCACCCAGTGCCTTTTGCAGCTTATCCACTGCCTCCTGCAACAAAGTCTCTGCACCCCGAAACCAAATCAAATTGGGATTTGACTTTTCAGTGTGCATTATTCCTGTGCAAGAGTCCCTCAGCACGTATAGCTTGGCTACTATGCTTTCCAAGCTGTCATAGAGCTCTCCCTGGTTGCTCATGCGCTACCCCCCTCCAGAGCACGAAGTGCTTTTTGCAGCTCATCCACCGCTTCCTGCAACAAAGTCTCCGCGCCATGAAACCAAATTAGATTGGTGTTGGACTCTTCCTTATGCATTACACCTGCACAAGAATCCCTGAGTACGTGGAGCTTGGCCAGAATGCTTTCCACACCGTCATAAACTTCACCTTGGTTGCTCATGCGCTACCCTCCTCCAGAGCACGAAGTGCTTTTTGCAGCTCATCCACTGCTTCCTTCAACATGGCCTCCGCGCCTTGAAACCAGATTAGATTGGGGTTGGACTCTTCCTTGTGAATCACACCCGTACAAGAATCCCTGAGTACGTGGAGCTTGGCTAAAATATTCTCCACACTGTCATAAACTCCACCATTTCCAGCCATCTTCTTACCTCCTCTGTTGTTTCGGTCCCAGCCTGTCTACACCCAGACTCGTCGCTCAAGCCCTTCCTTTCAGCCTCTGGCAGAGCCTCATTGCTTCTTCTACCAAGTTCCGAAGCTGAACCAA
This sequence comes from Thermodesulfobacteriota bacterium, assembly GCA_947259475.1. Classification (GTDB taxonomy): domain Bacteria; phylum Desulfobacterota; class Syntrophobacteria; order BM002; family BM002; genus BM002. The sequence goes on along the minus strand of CAMYLW010000042.1, from coordinate 4,258 downwards.
TTCAAAAGGTTTAACTATGAGAAAATCAATATTGGCATCACCATACTTTTGCTCATAGAATTCAACATCTAACGTTGCCATCATCGCTACAGGCGTCAATTCATCTATCTCTCCGAGATCATCAACAAATCCTCTTACATCAAGATCGGGCAGACCTTGATCAAAAATTACTAGATTATATTTTCTGTCACGAAATTTTCTTAGACACTCATGCTCATCACGAACGGCTGTAACATTACACCCTATCTTAGTGAGCATTTCCTTGATTAGTTCTCTTTCAGTCCTATGTTTGTCCCATAGTAATATCTCTATCTTCTTATCATTTGGCAAAGGTGATGATCCCATAAAATGTCATTAATGAGACGGCACAGTAAAAAGCTCCAGATGCAAGGCGCGCGAATCTTTAGGAATGAGGCGTACTTACAGGTACGCCGCAATGACTAAAGATGAAACGCAATCCCGCCGGGGCGGGACAGATGGACTTTTTACGAAGCCGTCAAAGTTGTATCTCTTCTCAGTGTCCATAGGACTACAAGGTTTAATCCAGCTTTCTCGTCCTTCGCAGGCTAATATCCAGCAGGGTAAGACCATCGAAATCTACTGTCTTATACTCGCGAAGGCTTCTAAGATCCTGTAATGTCTTGCTTAACGACTGTAATTGCTCTTTGATTATTTCTAGCTTGTTTCTTGTGACGCTATCTTCAATAGTGGACAAAAGTAAATCAACGTGGCCAATAATGATCGTTAAGGGTTGGCTGAACAGATGTGCCACCGTGGTCGCTGTAGTGAGAGCTCCTAGCAGCCTTTGATCTTCTGTCGTTCCCCAGCCCTCCCGTCTATCCTCCTTGCTCCGTCTGTCAGTGGAACTCCTCCTGTCCTGCCCGGTTCGTCTATCTGTACCGCCCCGCCTGTCCTTTTTTTCCCTTCTATCTCCTTGAATTCCAGAATCATCGGTCATTAGTTCACCCTGCTTGTATTTCCAGCTGCTACAGCAGAATATGTGCCAAACTCAAGGTAACCACTGAGAAGCGACAAGACAGAGGGTGAAAAATTCTGGCTTTTTCTATATTATCATATAGTTAGTTGTTGTAGGGAAAAAAGTCTCGGGAGATAGACGGAAGTAGGTTCGCCAAAGGCGAAAAGAGGTTAAAGATTCGAAAAAACTGCGGATAGGGTATCGTTCAATAGATAATGTTTGATTTCAAACATACTCGCCAGAACATATCCAATCATGGCCACCTAGCCCGGGTATTTCAACGCTGTTATCCTCCGGTCATCCTCCACTTGCCCCCAAAAACCCTTTTCCACCAGCCCATTTTCTTGAGCCGCCTGAGTTCCTCTTCTATCATGTGCAATTTGGCTTTGGCCTGCTGAAATTCTTTCTCCTTATGGCTGAGGGCGCCTTTGGTCTCGACCATATTGTTCTTGTACACGAGAAGGTTTTCTTTCTCCACTTCCAGTTGTCCCAGTCTGGTCAGGAGGTCCTCATAATGTTCTCTATCTACGGTTACTGTGGTCTCACCACTGTCACCAACCTTACTTTCAACAGTACTAACGGTTTCGCTCTCTGCAGGTCTGACCTCAGGACTTATAACATCCGATTCATTCTCGGTTTCAAGCAGGGCTTTAATCTCATCCATCAAAACAAAAACCGCCGAACCTTCTTTGATGCGCGCTAATTTTCCATTGTTCAGGAAATGGACCACGGTCCCCTTGGAAACCCCCAGAGTTCTGGCCGCTGCCTGAATGGTTACTTTCCCCTCTAGTGACGCTTTTTTCATCTGTGACTCCCCGTTTAACATAACAACATAAATGTATCGCCTGTGCCCAGGCTTGTTCCCCTAGAATATCAAACTCTGATGCGATTCAGCGGATTGCTCTTTAGCCCGAATATTTCATGAATTCACGGCTTGGCGTGACTGCGACCACGAACTACTAATCTCTTATATAACAAATTTGCTCGGAAACCAATTATCACCTCTTCGGTTTCTGCAAAATATGAGGACATTCTCTCTCAATCTGTGCTCTGATCTCCTCGTCTAATTCAGCTCCATAAAGAGTCTTGACCTGGGAAAGCTGGCCAACAGATAGGTTTGAAGCTCCCACCAGCTTGACTCGCCAGAGCACTGCCCCCAGCAGTTTGGCCTCTGAAAGGTTGGCTCCCTCCAGATCGGTTCTCAAGAGAATCGCCTTTTCCAGGTTAGTCTTGTAGAGGTTGGCCCGCGCCAGGTTGGCCTTCCAAAGATCGGCCCTTTCCAGATCAGCGCCGGCGAGAGAGACCTGTCCCAGGTGAGCCCCCAAAAAACAAGCACGTTTAAGGTTGGCTCTAACCAGTTCCGCACCGCTTAAATCGGCCTCCAGAAAATCAGCGGACTCCAAATTGGCTCTCCAGAAAATCGACCTACGCAGGTTGGCCCTCCAAAGGATTGCTTTCTCCAGATCGGCTTTCTCGAAAGAAGCCTCCTCGAGATTGGCGGTTGCAAGGAATGCCCCTTGCAGGTTGACCTTCGAAAGATCTGCCCCATTGAGGTGAGGAACAGTGTTCGGGTTCTCTTCCCTCCAGATGTTCCAGGCCTTCACTCCTTGTCTGAGTTTAGCCAAGTGTTCTGGATCGGCCATCGTGCCAGTCCCTCAGTCTCACAATAGTATCAGAAGTTGATGTTAACCAATAGGAAGAATGGGTCACTACTTCCACTGTACCAAAGGTGATTGGAAACAGTGGCAGGACGAACACTTCCTTTTCGGAACCTTCCCAATAGCAAGGAGTCAGGAAGGATATTGAAACTCTATTCGGAGAATTGTACTTGAGAGAAGATTTACCCTAGCGTAGCAAACCTGAACCGGCCAAAACCGTTAAACTCGCACCAGAGCATGCCATCTGCGCCCTTGCTCGCCTCGGCCAGGATCTCACGTACGGTATAGTGCGCTTCGACCTGCCCAAGACTGCGCGAGGCCACATCTGTCAAACCCTGGCGCGTTTTTCCACGGCGCAGGTTTGCAACGGTAGGGTTAACAAAACTAAGAACTTAATCTGTAATCTTAAATCATAAATCCAAAATCCGCAATTGCTTTCACCCAGGCCAAATACTATAATTTAGGCAGATTTTAGCCCGGATATTTCATGAATTGGTGTCGCGAGACCGTGGAGATGGGCGTGCCACCGGGCAACCGCAGGGGATTGGATCCGAGGCGTACTTGAACAGTACGTCGCAGGGTCCGATACCCGAGGACGCCAGGAACGACGGCCATCTCCGTGGTCGGAGCAAGTAATTCATGAAATATCCGGGCTAGAGGCACATCTTATTTATCAAAGGAGAGTGATATGACTGAAAAGAGACAGATGATGGAATCCTGCACATGTGAGAACTGCGGCAATGAGGCCGAGATGATTGTGACCTGCGAGCTTGTGCCCGTGGAAGATCCGGAGAAGAAGGCTGCAGGAGTGGAAAAACAGGAAAAGAAGTCCTTCACCTGCGAGAGTTGCGGCAGTGAGGCGGACATGATTATTGACTTATGAGAAACTGAACACCATTATCAGGTTGAACTCACAAGGCCAAAATAACCCTCCAGCATACTGGAGGGTTATCTATTTACCTGATGTGGGCCATGGGATAAGAAGTTTGATAGCCTGATTACTGTCGAACGGAGATTCGTTTCTTATGGATTATCACTACTGCCCATTGTGCGGTGGATCCCTTACGCTAAACCCTCAAAGCGTGCGACTCCGTCCCTCTTGTCCGGAATGTGGTTTCATTCAGTACAAAAACCCGACCGTTGGAGTTGCGGTCATTATACTACGAGAGGGCAGGTTGCTCCTGGTCAAGCGGCGCGGCTCCTATGATGGTATGTGGTGCATTCCCTGCGGTCACGTCGAGTGGGATGAAGATATCCGGCTTTGCGCCCGCCGAGAATTGAAGGAGGAAACAGGGCTGGATGTGGAATTGGGGCCTGTGTTCGACGTCCACTCGAACTTCCATGATTCAGAGCACCAGACAGTAGGTGTCTGGTTTATGGGAGGGCTGACTGCAGGGCAACTCCAACCGGGCTCTGACGCCCGTGAGGCTGAGTTCTTTCCCCTTGAAGCGTTACCTGAAAAGATGGCCTTCCCAACGGACTTGTTAATTTGCGAAAAGCTCAAAAGGCTACTAGCGGGGGAAGAGGATGGTCTCGAGCAGTTCTACAGGGAATACACCAGATATCTGAAAGCTTAGCACATTACCTAGCGAGACGAGGCAGTTATACGTTATACGTTATTGGG
>CAMYLW010000041.1 GCA_947259475.1 Thermodesulfobacteriota bacterium | reverse complement strand
AGATAGACTCCAGTCGTAGCTGATTCATTACTTTTCGTGGATTATCCGGGCTAGAGTGCAGGGTTGGTGCCAACGGGCTGGTGAACAGTAAAAACCTCGGATAATTGAGCCCTTATTAAGTTCCATCTCAGCTCCAGATATCTGGCGGTGTCACTAAATATGGTCAAAGGGCAAAAAATGAATTGGCCAAAATGCCATATCAGGATCTCGGATTTCGGAATGTGGATTGCGGATTTGGGAAGGCATGGAGCATAGAGCATAGAGCATGGGGCATGGAGCATGGGGAACAAACTAGGCACTAAGAACTAGGCACTAGGCACAACAAGATGACGCGGGGACGCGGAGAAACGGCGAGACGGAGATTAGAAGTCAGGTCTCAGCTTTTGTTTTTCTTCCCTGACACCTGACACCCGACACCTGAAACGGTGTTTTGCCGTCACTTTTCAATAGTGGCCTTTTTCCCATAGGGCCTCAGTCTTACAAGCAACACGGGCAACACGGTAAAATTGGCAACCAGGGCGATCATCATTGCGAAGGCTGTGAGGATGCCAAAATAGATGGTAGGGACGAATTTGGAAAGGACAAGAATGGAGAAGCCGATGGTGATGGTGACCGTGGTGTAATACATGGCCCGGCCGATGCTGTCGTGCGAACGGCTAACCGCGGCTTGGTAGTCCCAGTCTACCTTCACTTCCTTGCCAAAGCGATGCACGTAGTGAATGGTATCGTCCACCCCGATGCCGATGCTGATAGCCGCGATGGTGATGGTCATGAAGTCCAGCGGGATACCCAAACCGCCCATGAGGCCCAACACCAACGGCACGGCGACCAGGTTCGGCACGAGGGCTATTAGGGCTAGTTTCACCGAGCGAAAAAGCAGGATGAACATGAGGAAAATGGCCAGGAACACAGCCCCCAGGCTCAGAATCTGGGAGCGAAACAAGCTCTGTAGCATATTGTTATAAAGCACCAATATGCCACTGAGATGCACCTGGTCGTCCGACAGTCCCAACTCCCGGGTCAGGTGGAGGCGGATCCTCTCCAGCAGGTCCTGGCGCTTGAGATTGACATCCGATTCGTACACCCGCACTGAAAAACGAAGCTGATTGCCATCCTCTGCCAGGTAAGGAGCAATAAGGGCCTGTTTGATCTCATCGGGTAACCGCTTGTAGAGAAGGGCTAGAGTAAAATTATCCGGTAGTTCGCCGCCATTAACCTGTTTTAGCACCTCCATGGTAGTGGACAGGGAGAGGACCTTGCCGGTCTCAACGATCCCATCCAGATATTCCTGGATAGCATCAACCTCATCCACCTTGAAGACGTTGAACCAGTAACTACTGCCTGTGATCCCCGCCTCTCCCGCGAAGTCAGTATCATCAAAGAGTTCGTCATCCTCTTCCTCATCAAAGGGTTCTTGTTCCTCCTCCAGAAACGCGGCCGGGGCATCGATCACCACGTCCAGAGGGGTGGTGCCGCCCAGTTCCCGGTCTATGAGATACATGCCCTGATAAATCTCCGTGGACTCATGGAAGTGGTCGATGAAGCGGTTCTCTACCGTGAGTTTGAATATGCCCATTACCCCGAGAACCACCGCCAGCATGGCTACTCCCAGCACCAGGTTGCCATGGCGTTCGATCAGAGGCGGGAAGAGAGCGGTTACGGTGGTGGTTGAATCCCTCGGTTTATGTGGTTCTCCGGGCTTGAGCAACATAACTGCCGCCGGAAACAGGGTGAAGGTGAATATCAAGGACACGGTGAGACTGATGCCCATGATCCAGCCAAAATCGATCACCGGCCGGACGCCGCTCACTACCAGCGAGCCAAAGGCCACCATGGTGGTGATTACCATATAAAAACAGGGGATGAACTTGCTGCGAACCGTCTCCCGCACCAGAAAACGCTGCTCTCCATCGGAATTTTGCACATGCAACTCGCGGTAGCGGACGATGAGATGAATGGTAAGGGAGAGAACGAAGATCAGCAACAGGGCGAGAAAATTGGATGACACCACCGTCAGACTCCACCCGGCCAGTCCCAGGAATCCCATGGTAACCACGGCAGTGGCAAGAGCGGTGAGCAAGGGCAGAATAACCCAGCGTGGCTGGCGGAAGGCAATGACTAGAAGCAGCGCCAGAACTGCAATCACCCCCAGGCCGAATACCCTGATATCGCGGCGGACGAATTCCACCATGTCGGCCACAATCATGGGCTTGCCTCCGAGGTGCAACTCGGCGTAATCTCGGTGCTGGTCCATTATGGCACGGATCCGGGCGATATCCGCTTCCTCTTGCGCCATCAGGTCGGCTTTATAACGCTTGAACTCATTGGCCAAACGTGTGAGTTCCTGCGCCTCCTCCGACGTCAGCTCGGACTTAAGCCGTTTCTCACGCAACTTATCTCGGCCCTCGCGCAGGTGCTGATAGGTCGGATCACGACGAAAAATCAACTGCATCGCTGTGGTATCGCCATGGGGGTTCATGAGGCGATTGCGATAAAGCGGGCTCTCGCGCAGTTCCCGTTCAGCCAGGGCGAGGTTCGTGTCCGGATCCGCCAATTTGCGTACGCGTTGTTCCAGTTCCTCCAGCGACATTGGTGGACTATGAACCAAGGGCACGTCCAAGATGCTGATTACCGATTCAACCCGCTCGATGGAGTTCAGGCTATCGCGCAACTTGCGCAGATCGTCCAGGGTCTCCTTTTCGAACAATCTTCCCCTGGGCGTATAGGTAAGGATCAGATAATCGTCGGATCCGTAGCGGGCCCGGATAGAGTGATAGTAGCGCAGGTCTTCGTCGTTTTCCAGGACCAGCGAATCAGCAGAGATGTCGATCTTGAGGGCCGGAACGAACCAGCCGAAAAAGGCGGTGATCAGGAACACCAGGAGCAAGGTCACGACCGGTTTGCCAAGTACCAGTCTGTCGTATAGCTGTAACGGCGATGTTTTCATGAATCCTCTTTCAGGGTGGTGAAAATAAAATGAATCTCAGTGATGAGGAAATGCTTTCGAGCACAGTAGTATGTCATGGAGATTTCTTAGGTGTCAAGACTCCCTAGCAGTTAATCTGTTTCCCATTGCCTGAACCCCGAGCGCAAGAGGCAATAAAGGAGTAAGAGATAGCTGTCGACGGTTGAGATTGCATGAATAAGGAAGGGATTAGTCTTTCTGGAGGGTCTTAATTTCGTCCGGAAGTATTTTGGGCATCCTCACAGTAAAAAGTGATCCTTCACCCGGAGTAGAATGTACCTGCACGGATCCTTCATGTTGCTCGATTATTTTGTTTGAGATAAAGAGACCCAGGCCTGTGCCTTCGCTTCCCTTGGAGGAGTAGAAGAGGGTAAACATTTTTTCCCTGGTCTCTTTATCCATGCCGATGCCGTTGTCGGAGACATCGAATATGATGTTATCCTTGTCCTGTCTGACCCCAAAGGTGATCTTGTGCGTTTTCTTGGAATCGTCTTGTATGCAGGCGTCCAGTGCATTTTCAAGAATATTTGTCAGTGCTGAGGCCAGCACCCCACCGTCCACCTCAAATTCTCCTGCGGCAGCATCGAAGGCACGAACAAATTCGACGTTATGGCCGACTGCCTTGGGTTCAACGGTGAGGGCCACATCATTAGCGAAGGTGAGTACATCGGTTCGTTCCCATTGCAGATCTCTCTCTTTGGCATAATAGAGCAAGTCGAGAGACATACTTCTGATGCGGCCAATCATATGCCTTACAATTTCCCAGCCCTCTTTGATGCGCTCCTGGTCTTCTTTTTCGAAACCCGATTCAAGCCGATACATGCCGCCGTCCAAACCTGTCAGCAGTCCTTTTATGCCGTGAGAGATGGAACCGATCAAAAGACCCAAGGATGATAAATGATCCTGCAACTGGCGGATCTGAGTTATGTTGGTGGACATCTCCATCACATGGGTTACCTCTCCGGCAACATTCTTTATGGGTGCGGTCCAGATCAGAACATTGTACTGCTCGCCGGATTTGGCAGTTACCACCGTCTCTGCCTGCTGTGATTCCCCCTCTTCAAAAGTCTTCCAGACAGGACACTCGGGGTGTGGTTCACCGTCATGTGAATAAGCCTGTGAACAGAAAGAACCAAAATTCATACCGAAATCTTCGAGGAATTTCTTGTTGGCTGCCATCAACTTGAGGTCTCTGTCCTGAACGGTGAAATAGCAAGGCGCCGCATCAAAGAGCAACTGGTACCTCTGTTGACAGGTGAGAAGATCTTCCTGAAGACGACTCACTTCTGTGAGGTCGGCTGCCATTTCGAGCACCAATTCCACTTCGCCGTCTCGATTTCTGATGGGAGCGGTGTGCACCATTACCGGAAGCTCACCACCGTTTAGATTCTTTACTCGCTCCTTCCTTCGCTGCCCCTTGCCAGTACTAAAGGTCTTACCAACGGGACAGTTTCCCTGGCTGTCAGCACTGCTCGCATATATCTCCCAGCTGCCGCGTCCTATCTTATTTCCCAAGCGCTCTTTGTAAAGCTGATTCGTTCCAACAACCTCGTTGTTACTGCTATGGATGGAAACGAAGCAAGGCATCTCGTTGAAGTATGTCAGCCCACTTTCGAGGTCCTCCACTATGTTCTTCATGGCAGAGGACAAGCCTTCAACCACCTGACCCACAGCAAGCAGCCGCTCAGCTTCTACCAGTTTGGCTGACTTTTCCTGAACGAGATCTTCCAGGTGTTCTGTGTACTCCCTTAACTGCCGCCTCATGGTAATTCTTTCATTGGCTCGTTTGAGGGCGATCTCCAGAACTTCGTCCTTGATGGGTTTAGTGATGAAATCAGTTGCTTCATGCTTGAGGCTTTCGATGGCAAGGTCCATATCCCCATGGCCGGTGATCATAATCACTTCGGTCTCAGGGTCTTCTTGCTTAATCTTACGAAGCAACTCGATGCCGTCCATTACCGGCATTCTGATGTCGGTGAGTACTATGGGGGGGGTAACTTCTTCGATAATCCGGAGAGCTTCCTCGCCATTTTCTGCCGTGTATACTTCGTAGCCAAGGTCAGACAGAGATATTTTCAGAACTACGCGAATATCTTCTTCGTCATCTACTATTAATATTCTGTCGGCCATGATGTCCTTATCCACCTAGCCCGGATATTTCATGAATTGCTGTCGCGAGACCACGAAGATGGGCTTGCCACCTGGCAACCACAGGGTGTTGGTTCCGAGGCGTACCTGAACGGTACGTCGCAGGGGCCGACACCCGAGGACGCCAGGAAGGGCGGCCATATTCGTGGTCGGAGCAAGTAATTCATGAAATATCCGGGCTAGGGAAAGATCCTCCATACTCCCTCTGGCTATTTGGCAGTGGCGATTGGGTTTAGTCTAAGGATCATTCGCCTATGGTGTCCTTTACTATCTTCAAGAGCTGCTCACGATCAAATGGTTTTTCAACAACAGCTACGGCTTTTTTTACTGCAAGGTGGGGTTTTGCCAGCCCGCTGATAACAATCACCGGAATATCCTTAAGATCATCCAGCTTTGTATATTTTCGGTAAAACTGCGGCCCCGTCACCTCCGGCATGTCAATATCGAGCGTTATTAAGTCCGGCTTTTCCTTCTGCAATACATCAAATGCTTCAGGGGCGTTATGGGCGGCACAAGTCTCATAGCCGTTGTCATGGAACAAACCCACGAGGTAGTAAACAACATTGGGATCATCGTCCACGACCAGGATCTTTTTCGCCATAGGGCACCTCCACTTCAACTTTCAAGTTAATAGACGGCTTGGGCTCGATCAATCAGGATAGATTACTCTGGCAAAGGTTTGGCCGCAAGGAGTTTTTGGACTATATTGAGCAATTCTTCCGCCTTGGGAGGCTTTTCCACGTAGGCCTCCGGATCGGGCAGGGGATCCCGGAGCCCTATACTCATCATCTTTAAAGAATGAAGAAAAGTCTTGCTCTCAACCCCCGAAAGCATCACCACTGGAATATCTTTAAGCTGGTTATCTGTCTTGAGCTGGCGGTACATGGAGATTCCGCCTTCCTCGGGCATCATCACGTCCAGAATGATGAGGTCAGGGCTGTCCTCCTTTACCTTTCGAATACCTTCTTGTCCATCTTTGCTAGCTGTAGCATTGTAGCCGCTGGTCTCAAGCACGGTGGTTATGAAAATCCTCATATGCAGATCATCTTCAACAACCAGGATGTTGATCTCTTTCAAGTCGGGGCTCCAAGGAAGCTGCAGATGCAACCAGTGACGAACTATTAGTGTTAGCCGGCGGCCACTTTATCGGGACGATTTACGCTTGCCACCGGGCAGGCTGAACGGAGAACCACCTGCTCCACCGTGCTGCCCAGCACTGCCTTTTCTGGATCTATTTCCCTGGCATGGTGAGCCATTACAACAAGATCTGCCTGCTTGTCGCGTGCATACTTTAGGATTTCAACATATGGTGTTCCCTCCCAAACCTCGATCTCGTAATTGTCGAACCCCTCCATTTCGGGCAAATAAAGCTCCTCCATCTTATTCCGTGCTTCTTTGACCTTCTCTTCAATATCTGCCTGGGTCCGAACTTTCCCAGGGTCCGTCGCACCAATGTCGCAGGCATGAAAGAGATAAAGCTTGCAACCGATCTGTCTTGCAGTGTTGAGAGCGAACTTAAAAGCCGAGTGTGACGCCTTGGAAAAATCGGTGCCGAAGACGATGTTAGAAAAATACCACCAGCAGGTCTGACATGGCCTGCTTACTATAAGGACGGGACACCGGGCTGCCTTGGCAACCTTTTGCATGGTATTGCCCACCACACTTCTGAAACGGGTGGCAGCCGTATCCTCCTGTCTGGTGTGGGAGCCCATCACAATCAGGTCGATGTCTCTTGTACGCGCTGCCCTCAAGATCTCCCGGTGGGGTGCCCCCACAACGGCTTCCATCTCACAGCTTTCAGCTTCTGCCAACTTGTCGGCAAAGGTACTCCGCATTTCTTCCACCACCCGTTTAGTCCACTCGTCGTCTTGTTCCACCTTCTGACCCGTTTTAAGATCTTCTGCGAATTGGCTGAAACCGTGGGTGGGAAGGCCAAACACATGAAATACAGTGAGTTGCGAGTCGTACTTCTTGGCCAGATCGAAAGCTACATCGGCCGCATCTTTGCAGATGGGCGAAGCTGTCGTGGCGAACAAAATCTTGTCAAACATATGTCACCTCCTGAGGGCACACTCCGTTGGCGCGACATGAAAACTGAGTTCCCAGGCAATCCCTTCAATGAATTCGAACAAAGTGAACACGGTATCAAACTCGAATATGTCCACCTTGTCTCCAAACACCATGTGTTTAAGTTTGCCAAGCTTGACCGGCATGTCCAGCAGACTGTCGAACTGGAGAGATCTTATTTCACAGGTTTCAGCGCCGCTGATACCCTGGAAAGAGTTATATATTTCCAGCCGCGGCTGGCCCGGAAAGCCGATCATCTCGACTGTTTTTCTAAGTTCAAGATGGTCTATATTTTCAGTTTTGCAGTTGTCATCTGGACATGCCAGGTATTGTTCCATATATGAAGGGAAAAACACATTCAACTTTGCAAGTAAAGAATGCTTCTCGAGCATTCGAAAGAAGCTTCGCAGTATATAGTCATCATTGAGGTCCACCTGGTAGCTGAGACACACCAGCGGGTCGGTTTCCACGGTTTTCCCGTCACTAAGGATCGAGCCATCTCTTTTCAGGGTAACGGTATTCATAAACCCCTTTTCAACGCGGATCGCCGTGATTTACACCCTAAATTTACTTGTAAAACTATTGCGGCGAAACGTCAAGTGCGAGGGGAGTTACCGCGAGGAGGGCCGGACGGCGCAAGTACCGTATCTTGTAGATGACTGTTCTTACGAAGAACTAAGGATACTCGTCCCCCTTACTATCGTTTTAGTCCTCCGCGGGTTTGAGATGTTCAGGCACTTCAACCATGCTCAGAAGAAGGGGTTTTAAGAAGGACCAGCTAATATCTATGTGGAAAACTTCTTCCAGGTCCCTTATTGCATCCCAACAGTTGTGACAGGGTGCAATCACAATTTTTGCCTCGGTGGCCAGGATCTGGTCCCGCTTTATCTCAAGGCCTTTATCTCGCTGCGGTCGATACCTCCCTATACCGTTAAGGCCGCCGCCGCCCCCGCAACAGAAATTGTGTTCACGGCAGGGTGACATTTCCCTGAAATCCTCGGCAACATAGCTGATGATTTCCCTGGCAACGTCACCTAACCCTCCGTTTCTGATGTAATTGCAAGAATCCTGGTAGGTCACAGGTTCTTTGATCTTTTTGGCAGGGTCTATTTTGAGCTTTCCAGTCCTCAGGGCTTCGGCAACCCATTCGACATAGTGGATGCATTCCACCGGGGGCTGTCCACTTTCATACCCGGCCCAGTAGGGTCCCTCCAGAACCGTAGCCCTGTACATGTGGCCGCATTCGGTGGTAATCATCCGTTTGGGCTTCAACCTTTTCATGGATTCATAGACCGTCTCCACTTGCATCTTGCAGGCAGCCCAGTCCCCGGCAAACATGGAGAGGCTTGTTGCCTCCCAGCCCTCACTGGCAACGGTCCAATTTTCACCGGCAATATGAAAGAGGATAGCAGCCTCGGCAATATCTTCCGGGTAGTGTTTCACTTCCCTGGCGTTAACGGTGTAAAGCAGGTCAGCACCCTCCACGTCTATAGGGATTTTTAATCCCGGCCAATCATCTTCCTGCTCTTCTTCCATCCACTTGCAGGTCTCAACCCAGTCTTCCTGGGTGACATCCATCTGGGCCCGGAATATCCGGTGCATGCCGGATCCGATCTTCAGTTCCCAAGGTACAAAGCCCTGGGCAAAGCAAAGGCCTCGCACATAACCGAACATAACCCCCATGTCGATGCCAAAGGGGCAGTACATGCCGCAGCGGTTACAGCAGGTGCACTTGGACCAGGCGGTGTCCATAACGTACTGCATGAAAGCGTTGTCCACCTCACCTTTGCGCTTAACTATTTCCCCGAGAGTAGATTGTATCTTGTAGGCTGGAACCTGTTTGGGGTCATTATCATTGACGAGATAATAGGGGCAGGCATCGGCACACAGGCCGCAGTGAGCGCAGATCTCCAGCCAGGTGCGAATTCGGGATTTGCAGGTATTCTGGATTGCTGTGGCCAGGGCCTCTGTATTCACATCCAGTTGATCCATTTCTTCGTAGTAAATTACCCCACGCCGGTCACTCAAGAGGGCTTGGAGTTGTTCCATGGTATCTACGGGTATTTTATTGCAAAGTGATCCTTCGGGCATCTTCTCTTCCTCCTAATAGCTCTAAGATTAAACAGTAATTACCAGGCTAAACCCCTCCCTTTCATCCCGCCTCGCTTAATACCGTAATCCATGCCAAGTTGCCCCCTGGACATGAAGAAGAGGACGATATGGGACAGTTTGGTGAGAGGTATGGCTATCAGCATAATTTCACCGCTGATGATGTGAGCGTAGAGCCAGAACGGGTAGCCTGCCACCTTCAGACTGGCAAGAAAGCCGGTGAAAAATGGTGCTACGGTGATGGCCAGAAGCAGATAGTCATAAGCTGAGGTAAGTATCCTGACCTCTGAGAAG
>CAMYLW010000040.1 GCA_947259475.1 Thermodesulfobacteriota bacterium | reverse complement strand
TTGGCGTCCTTCAGGAGTAAGCTCAATCCCGGGGTGGGGCTGTTGCCCCGTCATGGCAGTGGTGCCGTTGTCCAATATAACCAAAATAAAGTTGTGGTCATTGTGCACCGCATTGATCAATCCGGTAATTCCAGAATGAAAGAAAGTTGAATCACCAATGAAAGCCACCACCGGCTCCTCCTGAGCCTTCGCAAAACCACCAGCGCTAGAAACGCTGGATCCCATGCAAACAAGAAAATCAGCCGCCTCGAGCGGCGGCAAGATACCGAGGGTGTAGCAACCAATATCTGTGGGATAGATGGCTGCTTCATCGCCCAGGGCCTTGTTCACAGCATAGTAGGAGGCCCGGTGCGGACATCCAGCACAGAGATTGGGCGGGCGCTGTGGAAGAGCCGATTCCATTTCCACCTTTGCCGGTTGATATGTGAGCTGGAAAAACCGAGCCATTGCAGATTTCACTTGAACTGGGTCAAATTCGAAGTACCGCGGTAATAATCCTTCTCCTTTGCCTCTGATTTCTAAGGTGAGCCCATTTTCCTGGGCAAGTATCTTGAGCGTATCTTCCAAGAACGGCTCCAGTTCTTCCACCACCAGGACTCGCTCCACCCCTTTAAGAAAATCAAGACAGATCTCGTCAGCAAACGGGTAGGTCATGCCCATCTTCAGCACTCTGACCCGGTCGGCCAGGTCCAGTTCTCTGACGGCATCCGCAACATAATTGTAGCTCACTCCGCTGGTCACCACCCCCCAACCTCCCTTCCCTTCCACTCTATTGAAAGGGGAAGCACTGGCCTCAGTCCCAAGTTTGTCAATTTTTTCCAGTAGTTCCACACGTAGCCTGCGCCCTACCATGGGCACTGTTACCAGGTTGAAGGGATCTTTCTTAAAAGCCCCAGTACGACGTGGTGGCTGGAGCAAACCCACTTCCACCGGGGTACGACTGTGGTTTATTCTGGTGGTGGTGCGCAACAATACAGGAATCTGATAGGCCTCGGAGAGTTCAAAGGCAGCCCGAGTCATCTCCAAGGCTTCCTGAGAGTTGGCAGGTTCCAGCATGGGCAATCCTGCGAGCTGGGCGTAGTAGCGATTATCCTGTTCATTTTGACTGGAGTGCATGGACGGATCGTCAGCGCTAACTACAACCAAGCCTCCCTTCACTCCCACATAGGCAAGCGTCATAAGGGCGTCAGCCGCCACATTCAAACCCACATGCTTCATGCTGCACATGGTACGCAACTCAGAGATTGCGGCTGCTGCTGCAGTTTCCAGGGCCACTTTCTCATTTACTGAATATTCGAAATAAAGATCTGTTTCCTGGGAGATCCGATAGAAATTATCACCGATCTCCGAGGAAGGAGTTCCAGGATAGGTAGTGGCAAACGAGATGCCCGCCTCCAAAGCCCCCCGAACAATCGCTTCGTTTCCAAGAAGCAGTTTCTTGCTACCCGGTTGGGCTGTTAGTAGTTCATGCATTGTTAACCTCTTAACTTAGGGTGTCAGTTATCAACTGCTCACCTTGTTCGCCGCACAGGGCATGCGGTATGGGGGAAGTATCTCTCTTTCATTCACTCCATCCTCCAAGCTCTTTGCCCTATGCTGCCCTTGGCAACGGACAACTGACGACGGACAACTAACATTCCATTATTGGGATAGCTTCCTGCGGTCCACCACCCCAGGAGCTGTCTCTTCTTCACGATTGATAGAGCCGGATTCTACCAGTTGAATGCGTGGGGTGACCCCGATTCCCCCTGCAACCTTTTCCCGTATAGTATCCACTAGGGATCGCTGCTCTCCCATCTTATCAAAGAAGAGGTCCTCAGACACCTCCACCAGCAACGTAAGCCTATCCAAATAGTCTGCTCGCTCCACCACCAACTGACAAGGAGGCCGGATGCCCTGGATCTCTTCAAGAATATCCCCAACCCTACTCGGAATGATGTTGATTCCTTTGACTATGATCACTTGATCGGTGCGTCCCAGCACCCTGCTCATCCGGACCAGAGTTCGACCACATTGGCAAGGCTGGTATTCCAGAGAACAGAGATCGCCGGTACGGAATCTGATCAGGGGAAACGCTTCTTTGGTAATGGTGGTTATGATCAATTCCCCAACTTCTCCAGCTTCCATTCTTTTACCGGTTTCCGGATCCACCACCTCTACGATGAAGTGATCCTCATTTAGATGCATACCCGCCTGGTAAAGACATTCGCCGGCTACACCTGGTCCCATTATCTCGCTAAGGCCGTAATTATCTGTGGCCTTTACATAGAGGCGATCCTCGATCTCTTGGCGCATTTCTTCGGTCCACGGCTCCCCGGCTAGCATGACATACTTGAGAGTAAGCGTCTTGGCATCGATACCCATCTTTTTCATACGCTCGGCAATAATAAAGACATAAGAAGGGGTTGCCACCAACGCCGTGGTCCGGTAGTCCTGCATGATCGTCACTTGCCGTTCAGTCCGTCCCACCGAGGTAGGAAGTACGGATGCACCGACAAGCTCGGCGCCATAGTGAAGGCCCAAACCTCCCGTCAGAAGTCCATAATTTAAGCTTACTTGTACCACATCGTCGGCGGTGACTCCCCCGGCGGTGAGAATCCGGGCCACAAGCTCGCTCCAGTGTTTGAGGTCTTGTCGTGTATAGCCAACTACAACAGGCTTGGTGGTGCCTGAGGAAGAATGGACCCGTACCACCTCACGCAAGGGCACAGCAAAGAGATCATAAGGGTAGCCGTCGCTGAGGTCCCGACTGCAAGTGAAAGGCAGTTTTTGCAGATCATTCAGCTCAACTAGATCCTCTGGCTCAAAACCGATTGTATCGAATTTCTTCCGGTAGAAAGAGACGTTTCTGTAAACCCGATTGAGCGTTGCCTGCAGCCGTTCAAGTTGCAACTGACCCAGCTCATCCCTTGACATACATTCATATTCTTGGTCCCAAATATTCATGGTCTCCCACTCCGTTGGAGGGTCCGTTGTCCGTTGTAGAGAATTACATAGGGCATAAAGCATAGCGTAAAGGAACTATGCGAGCCGAGCTGCAGTTGGAAGTCAAAAATTAGAATTGTCTTGCACTCGACCTCCCGTCTCGTCCGGTATCACGTCTCGCTAGGCAATGGGCTCTGCGCTTTGCGGCGAACGAAGTGAGCTCAACGGACCACTGACGACGGACCACGGACTTTGAAATTTCAGTCTTCCCATACTTCCCGGTAGCCCTTCCCCAAATAGGCTCTCTTTACTTCTTCGTGCTCGAGCAGCATCTGGCATTTCCCTTGGAGAACGATTTTCCCTGTTTCCAGTACGTAGCCACGGTCTGCTATGTGCAGGGCGGCTCGGGCGTTCTGCTCAATCAGCAAAATAGTGGTTCCCTCCTCGCGCAATGTCTTAATGATTTTAAAGGTTTCCTTCACAAGCAACGGCGAAAGCCCCATGGAAGGCTCGTCAAGAATAAGAAGCTTGGGCCGAGCCATAAGGGCTCGAGTGATTGCCAACACTTGCTGTTCGCCACCGCTCAGCGTACCAGCCATTTGATTCCAGCGACCCTCAAGAATGGGAAATCTCTCTTTGAAATACGCCATATCTGCTAATACGTCTCCCCTGTTCCGACGGATAAAGCCACCCATCTCAAGGTTGTCTCGCAAGCTGAGGGTAGCGAATACCTTTCGTCCCTCGGGTACATGCGAAATACCGCTGCGGACGATTTGCTCGGCTGGCATCCGAGTAATGTCCTGACCTTCAAAAGCAATGGAGCCCCGGCTGGCGGGAGTAATTCCAGAAATTGTATTCAATACCGTGGTTTTACCGGCGCCGTTGGCGCCTATTAGGGTCACTATTTCGCCTTGGTTCACATGAAGAGACACGCCCTTCAGGGCGTGGATGTTACCGTAGTAGGTATGGACACTCTTTAGGGTTAGCATCTTATCAGTCGGTAAAAGTAAGAAGTCAGGTGTCAGGAGTTAGCAAATTTATTTCTGCCTGCTGCTAGCTGTCAGCTGCCCGCTGACTAGTGCCCAGCGCGAAGCGCAATGCGCTTCGTGCTAGAGATCTGAATAGTCTACCTCTTCCCCCAGATAAGCCTCAATCACCAGGGGATCATTCTTTATCTGTTTCGGTTTGCCCTCCGCAATCTTCTCACCAAAATTCATGACCATAATCTCATCAGAAATATCCATTACCAAATTCATGTCGTGTTCAACCAGTACAACTGTAATCCTCTGTTCGAGAATTCGGTGGATCAAAGCCGCCAACCCCTCAGTCTCCCTGGTATTGAGTCCTCCAGCAGGCTCATCCAGCAACAGCATTTGGGGGTCAGTGGCAAGCGCCCGCGCCACCTCAAGTAGCTTTTGTTCCCCCAGTGGCAGATTACCAGCCAACTCCATTGCTCTGTTCTCCAGCCCGACGAACGCGAGATGTTGCATCGCGCTTTCCCGGATCTGTCGCTCTTCCCGACGCATCCCCACCAGTCTAAGACCGGTGCTGATAATTCCGGCTCGACTCTGAATGTGCCTTCCCACCATTACATTTTCTAGAACAGTCATGCGACCAAACACTTCAACGTTTTGAAAGGTGCGGGATACGCCCAGGCGAGCGATCTCTCGAGCCTTGCGACCTTCAATGGACATACCATTCAGGGCAATAGCTCCACCATTTGGAGGGAAAATACCGGTGATCACATTGAAAAGCGTGGTCTTCCCTGCCCCATTAGGTCCAATGATCGCCTTGATGATCCCAGAAGACACCTTGAAGCTGAGGCCCTTCAAGGCCTGGACGCCGCCAAAAGACTTTTGCAGGTTCTCTACGTGGAGGAAAACAGGGGAACTTTCGGTATTCATCTATTTTTCTTATCAGTGGACGGTTTAAAGACTCAGTGCCTCAACCTCGTTTCCAGACACGGGACATGCGTGGTACCAGGTGAACCAGTCCATCGGGTAAAAACATTACAACAGCGAGAAGAATAGCACCATAAACAAGAATATCAAAATCATGGAACACATGAAGCCATTCGTTACCCAGAAAAGTCAGTAGCCAGGTGCCGAGCAGTGCTCCCCAGATGTTGTGCATGCCGCCCACCACAACCATCATTACCAATTTTATCGAAAGAAAAAAATCAAAAGAACTGGGGCTCAAGAAACCCACATAGTGAGTGTAGAGACTGCCGGCAATAGAAGCATACACAGCACTCAATACAAAAATGATGACCTTGTACCTTGAGGTTTCAACACCCATAGCATCCGCAGCCACTTCACTGTCGTGCAAAGAGCGCAGGGCTCGACCAATGCGAGAGTGGATCACATTGAGAGAAAAGATTAAGGTCAGCAGCACCAGAAACCACACGAGTATGTAGTAAGAGAGGTCACTGTCGAGGCTAAACCCCAGGATGGATAAGCCTGGGATGTCCGAAAATCCAGAAGGCCCACCGGTAAGGCTCACTTCCTCATTGAAAAAGATGTGGACGATAACCCCAAAACCCAGGGTTGCCATGGCCAAATAGTGTCCTTTCAATTTCAGGGACGGCACCCCCACGATGTAGGCCACCAGCGCGGTAATTCCAACGCCCGCAACCATTGCCAGCCAAGGCGACATGGAGAACTTTGTACAGAGTATTCCCGAAGTATAGGCTCCCAGACCGAAAAAGGCCGCGTGCCCAAGAGAGATCTGACCGGCGTAGCCCATGAGCAAACTGAGGCCCATGTTTATCAGACAATAGATCCCCACAAATATCATGATGTCCAGATAGTGGCCGATTGCCGTCACATTCATGGCCACCACCGGAAACAGGATAAGAAAGAGAGTCAGTCCGAGAAGGGCTTTTCGATTGGATGATTGCATGTCCAACGTGTCAAATTAGAGATTTAGCCGCTCTAGCCGGTAACGAACCGGTCAACCGGCTAAACAATTTCAAAACTCTTTTATCTTGCTGGCTTCCACATTGCCAAACAAACCACTGGGACGGACATAGAGCACCAAAAGCAGTAAAATAAGCGCCACCGCATCCTTGTAGCCGGAAGACACCAAACCAGCACACATGGATTCAATAATGCCCAGAAAAATACCAGCCACCACGGCCCCGTAAAAACTCCCCAAACCACCCAAGACCGCGGCGCCAAAACCTTTTAAGG
Organism: Thermodesulfobacteriota bacterium; assembly: GCA_947259475.1. Lineage (GTDB taxonomy): Bacteria > Desulfobacterota > Syntrophobacteria > BM002 > BM002 > BM002. The sequence continues at coordinate 3,509 of CAMYLW010000040.1, read as the reverse complement.
CTAGGAGTGCACCCCGGTCATACTCCATCAGAGATATGGGGGTAATGACGGCTCCAGCAACTGCACCTATGGCCGCGCTCAGGGCAAAAGAGATTAAGATCATGATGTTAACTTTAATGCCTACCAAGCGGGCTGCCTCCGGATTGTCGGCACACGCCAACATGGCCTTACCATATCGTGTCTTCTTGAAAAAAATGGTCATCAGCACAACCATCACTGCTGTCATAAACAGGACCCAGAGAGTCTGGGTTTGAATGGCAGCTCCAAAGAAGAACAATGGTTTGCTTCCGCTGAAGGGCGGAAAAATATAGGGATCCTTGCCCCAAACGAACATGGCAATCCCTTTAAAGAGGATGGAAACAGCAATGGTGACGATGATCATTGTCAATACGGAGGCATTCTTAAGTGGGTTAATGGTAAAGCGCTCCATCAGCACCCCCACGCCAGTGACCGCCGCAACTGTTAAAACAAAAGCCAATGGGAGTGGTAGTTTCGCGGTAACCGTGAAAAAGACCATGATGAGTCCGCCCAACATGACAAATTCACCCTGGGCGAAGTTGATTATTTCTGTAACGTTATAGATGATATTAAAACCCACGGCCACCATGGCGTAAATGCTTCCCACGGTAATCCCGGTGAAAAGGTACTGAATGAGCTGCCCTGTAAGCGTAATCTTTGTCATGACCAAAAAAATCTCACACCATTATGGAGATCCAAGCGAGCGTCAACAGAAAGCCTCCCCGGGTACACCCACCGGAGAGGCTTTCATTGCGATAACAACGGTGACAGAATCTACGGAGCTAAGGCCCAATCGCCGTCCTTCACCACCACCATTTCAAATGCCTCCTTGGTGAGTCCATTATGATCGGTAGGGGAGAAATTGAAAACACCATGTTGACCGACATAGTTGGTACGGTTTTCGATGTAGTCCCTTATTTTGGCTGAATCCGGTCCTACAGCTTTCAATGCATCGATCACCAGGTTAAGGGCATCCCAGCCATGGCCACCAAACGAAGACAGGGGCTCATTGTACTTAGCCTGGTAGGCCTTATTGTATATCTCAATGACCTTTTTCTGGGGATGGTCAGCCGGGACCAAGTCTGGGATATTAACGCGTCCCAGAGGACAGAGAACACCTTCAGCGGCACCAGCTGCCAATTTAATGTTCTTGCGACTACCAAAGCCATGGCTCTGATAGAATGGCATCTTTGTCATCCCTAGATCATGCCAGTTCTTCACGGCCAGAACCTGAGTTGGTCCCACGGACCAGTTGACAATGGCCTGAGCGTCTGTGCCGCGAATACGGGTGAGTTGGGCGGTGATATCGGTGTCTTTGGGGCCATAGCGCTCGTCGGCCAATATTTCGATACCCACCTGAGGAGCCAATCGCAGCAACTCTTCCCGCCCGCTAGCACCGAATCCGGTGGAAACGCTCATGATGGCAATCTTGTTAATCCCATTCTTCAATAGATAATCATAAATCTTTTCAACCGCATGGGTATCTGACTGCGGTACCTTGAAGATCCAATGGCGATCCGCCACCGGAGTTACAATCTTGTTGCTGGCGGCACAGGAGACCAACGGCACTTTTGCATCGTTCATAACCTTGACCACCGCCAAAGTGTTCCCACTGAGGCTGGGACCGATGATTACCGGCACCTTGTCTTTCTTAATGAGCCGTTTTACTGCGAGTACGGCTTTGGTCTCGTCGCTCTCGTCATCATAGATCACGAGCTCCAGAGGATGTCCATTGATTCCACCGACTTTGTTTATTGCCTCGGCGATCATCACGGCTGTCTTTTTTTCAGGCTCACCCAGGAATGAAGTCCGACCGGTGACTGAGAAAACAGCACCCACCTTGTACGGCTCTTTTTCCTTAGTGCACGAAAATACCAAAGCAAGTGAGACTATCAATGTTAGCGCTATCCATATCGCTCTTCCCTTGATCTTCATAAACGTTCCCTCCTTTTAGATCAAATTATATGCTTGTCTCTCACCCCAAAACTTTAATTGAGGTGTCACCTCCTTTCTCCCTTTTGTTGATTTTTGTCAATAGCAAATATTCGATTCTTGGCACATATGACTCTGAGCTCCAGAAAAAACACCCCTTGCTACACCACCCCAACGAAAAAAGCCGCTTCCTCGTTGCGGCCCTTTTTAGTAAAGAAAAAAACCGCAGGCAGTTGAGTCTGCCCACGGCCTTGATTCTATTGGCTGAACAGGGCTAGTGGACAGACCCCTCCCCACTATAATAGTAATAATAGTAGTAGCTCCGGGAGGCTGTCTGTTTGGAAAAGAAGGCCATGAAGTACTCTCGACTCCTTGCCCTTGGGATAAATGATCTTATACCATAGATAATAGCCGTCATTGTGTCAAGAATAAAAGGTGTGTATGCTAGCGAAAACTGGCCGGTTTCTGGTTAGACATAATGCCGAGGCTGACGGTGAAAAAGTACCAACTCAAAGAACTGGGAAAACTCATCGAGTATATTCTCTTTCATCGACCCGACGAATTCGGTCTATTTTTGGACGATGATGACTCGCTCCCAATAAAAGAACTCATGTGGGCCCTTCATGAGGAAACTGGATGGAAGCATATCCGTCTTGGCCATCTAAAGGAATTAGCTTATTCCGGTCTTGAGCTTGCCTTTACCCTTGAAGAGACACAGATACGGCCCAAACGTGAGGTCAGCAAGACAACTTCAGATACCCTGCCACCACGACTGCTCTTCTTTGGGGCAAGACGCAAGGCTTACCCTGTGATCCTGAAACACGGACTCAGGCCCGGAAGTCGTCCTTACGTGCCATTGGCAACCACAGAAGAAATGGCTTTGCGTATAGGTAAACGGCGTGACCCCAAGCCAATTCTTTTGACCGTGCATGCGGCTCAGGCCCACGATAGTGGCCACCCGTTCTTCACATGCGGTGATTTACTCTATCTGGTGAAGACTCTCCCTGCCCGCTTCCTCAGTGGCCCACCTCTGCGGGAGCCTCCACCGTCCCGCAAAATCCCCAAGAAAGAACCTCCCAAACCGCTGAAACCTGAGGTCCCCGAGATGACTGGCTCTTTTTTGCTGGATCCCGAAAGGGACCCTGACCCAATGAGAAGGCAGCGGAGAAAACGGGAGAAAGAGCGAAAACGACAGAGAAGCAAGGAAAGACGTGATAAGAGCCGACGGCGGTCATAGAGCAGAGGACAGAGGGCAGAGGGCAGAGGGCAGAGGGCAGAGGAAGTAACCATGTAGAATAATTTATATACAATGACTCTTTGCAAACCTTTTAACCGGGGATCAAGATATTTCTATCTGTTGCTTGCCGCCACTTCTATTCTATTCTCTTCCTGCTCTTCAAGATATCTGCTCAAAGCCCCCCATAGAATTGAGAACTACGAACTCAATTTCACGGAACGGGGAATTGAACCATTTGATAAAGCTAACATGCTTGAACATGAATGGTGGGAATCATTCTATCAACACATAGTCCATATTGAAGCCAGCGACCTTGGTCATT
>CAMYLW010000039.1 GCA_947259475.1 Thermodesulfobacteriota bacterium | reverse complement strand
TGAAGGTGCGCATGTTCAGCATGACAAGTTCCGGCTGACGAAACACCTGGGTGTTGAGGCGTTGCAGAATGAAGTGCTTTTCCGCTTTGGAATCCAGGGTTACCAGGAAGGTGTCATTGATATTGCCATTCCCATATTCATGGATGTCAATGACCGTGCCCTGTGGTTTGAATTGGTCTGCAGCGGCAACGAGATTGTCCAAGGTTTTGTCCTTTGGAAGACTCCCTGTCCCGCTTTAGCGGGACAGGGAGCTTTAATATCGAAACTGGGGACCCGCCCGCGCAGGGTGGGGAGTCCGAAGGACAATATCGAACAAGGAATGTCGAACAGCACTAGTTTTTAAAAGCAGTAAAATAATATTTTTCACTTCGATATTCTGCGGTTCCTTGTTCTGCGGTTCTGCTGTTCATCTTTTCTGCGACCTGACACCTTTACTTCTCGAGGCGCACACGTACTGACCGGGCGTGAGCTTCGAGACCCTCAAGTTCAGCCAAGCGCATTATGTCTGCTGCGTCTCGCTGCAAGGCTTCAGAGGAGTATGAGATCACGCTGGTGGTTTTTATAAAGTGATCAACGCTGAGTCCCGAAGCAAAACGGGCTGTGCCCGCTGTGGGCAGAACGTGGTTTGGACCGGCAAAGTAGTCACCCACCGGTTCAGGAGAATTGTGTCCCAAAAAAACGGCACCGGCGTTCTGGATCTTGTCGAGGAGTTTAAGAGGTTCTGCCACCAGCAGCTCAAGGTGTTCGGGAGCCATCTGGTTTGCCAATGACACGGCAGTATCCAGATCCGGAACAACGATAAGTCCTCCAAAAGCAGCAAGGGACTCCTCAGCTATGTGGCGCCGGGGTAACTCGGCCAATTGCTCTTCCAATGAGGCGCGAGTGGAGTGGGCAAGGGCTTCATCAGTGGTAAGCATAAGGCCACTTGCCATGGGATCGTGCTCCGCCTGGCTGAGGATATCGGCTGCAACGTGTCGGGGATCAGCACTGGAGTCGGCAATGACAAGAATTTCACTGGGTCCGGCAATCAGGTCGATACCCACCCGGCCGGAGAGAATCTTTTTGGCCAAGGTGACATAGATGTTGCCCGGACCAACGACTACGTCCACCGCAGATATGGTTTCAGTTCCCAAGGCGAGGGCGGCGATTGCCCAGGCGCTTCCCACCTTAAAAATATCTTTGATTCCCAGCAACTGGGCGGTCACAAGCAGATAAGGGTTGATGCTCCCGTCCTGTCGAGGGGGTGTAACCACCTGCATACGAGCAACACCAGCGATGATTGCCGGGATAGCGTTCATCAGTAGTGAAGAGATGAGCGGGGTCTCCCCGGCACGTCCACCTGGAATATAGAGGCCCGCGGCCGCCACCGGTCTTACCATCTGCCCGATAAAGGAGCCATCCTCTTGGGGCAAGAACCAGGAATACCTTTGCTGCTTTTCATGATAGCGGCTGATGTTATTCTTGGCTCGCTGCAGCAGAGCGGTAAAGTCTGGGTCAACCTCCTTGGCACTCTTTTCCATTTCCGTTTCGCTCACCCGAATGTTCTCTAAAGTAATCTCGGGAGAATCGAACTGGTGGGTATAGCGCAAAAGGGCAGCATCACCTTCGTTCTGCACCGCCTGTATTATTTCCATCACAGCACGTTCGTGATCCTCGGAATAGGAAAGGGTGCGATTCACGATTGCTGCAATGCGAGTTTTAGCTTCCTCAGAAGGGTAAGTAAGGACCTTCATGGCAACCTCGTATCCTTGTCTTGCGTGGGTAAATCACAGTTAACGTGGACTCTGGGTACGCTATACTCTGCCTATCGCGGCTAGAAAGCCGCTCCCACAGAAACTGCTTTTGGCGGGCATAGAGCAAAGAGTTAGCGGCTCTGTCCTCTGCCCGCTGCTAACTGTCTGCTGCCTGCTGCGCGGAGCGCTAAGCGCTCTGCGCTATTCTTCATCTATCACTCGCGACCGCAAAGGCGTTGGGAAAATCTTTCTCCTGCAACCGTTCGGCAGCCGCCTCAGCCTCGTTGAGGCGAGAGTACTGTCCCACCCGAACCCGGTAAAATCTTTGGCTACCTTGGTCGAATACCTTAATTGTTGCTTTGCGGTATTTGCGGCTCAAAGAAGCACGTAATCGCAAAGCATTTTCTCGCTCCGTGAAGGCTCCGACCTGAATGGCAAAGTCTCCCAGTTCATAACTGGCAGGTTTCTCGTACACCCGGACCAACTTTCCGGCCTGACGCTTCTTACGCGCATAACCCAGAGCCTCGATTTGTACTGGTACAACTCCGTCTTCTGCCATGCCCAATTCACTGGCAGCAGTGAGGGTGAGGTCAATAATCCGACCTCGAACAAAGGGACCGCGATCATTGATCCGGACCACTGTTTTCTTGCCGTTTTGGAAGGGTTTTATGGGCGGCGGTGCGGCCGTACATGTTATAGCGTTCACCATTGGAGGTGAGGCGGCCGTGGAATTTGCGGCCGTACCAAGAGGCCAGGCCGCGCTGGGTGAAACCGGCGGAAGACGACAGCGGGTAGTAGCGCTTGCCATATACTGTATAGGATTTACCCTTCTGCTTGCTTGGAGGAGGGGTGCTCGAGCAGGCAACAAGTAAAAAAAAGATAAGGGTCAGAGAAAGCCTGTAAGGAGAAGACTTGACACTAACATAGGTTTGTGAGCGGCGCATAAGGTCGCTTGTAAGGGTAGTCTCGCTTAGCCCGGATGTTTCATGAATTGCCTGCTGCGACCGCGGATATGGGCGTCCTTCCGGGCGTCCTCGGGTATCGGACCCTGCGACGTACTGTTCAAGTACGCCTCGGATCCAATCCCGCGGTACCGCGGGATTACCCGGTGGCACACCCACCTCCACGGTCTCGCGACACCAATTCGTGAAATATCCGGGCTGGGAGTTGGACTAAAACTCCTTTTCCTCCTCTAATTTGGCCAATTCCTCGAAACGGATGTCGAGGCCGAGAACACCAATTATTTCGTCGGATTCATCACAAATGGGTGCTGACACGGTTATACAAAGAGCTCCAGTGTAAATGGATTTGTAGAAATCGGTAATGTAAGGTTCGCCATTTTTGATGGGATTTACAAACCAGTCACGATCAGAGAGGTCTTCACCAACTTTTGCCTTATCGTACTTGGCACGATCGGCTATATGGGTAATGTTGCGGGTAGTTTTATTGCCTTCCCGGTCGGTGACATAAATGTATTGGATGAAGGGGTTGAGATCTAAAAGGCTCTGAAGCACTGGTTTTTGTCGTGATGAGTCCATGGATTTGATCTCTTCGGATTCCACCACCTCCTCCACAAGATGGGCGGCTAGAGCATGGGCCTCCTGTCTGAGCAGGTCAAACTCGCTGACAAAATGCTCAGGGAGATACTGGCGAGCCCACTGCTCCATTTCCTTGCGGGAGATGCTGGTAACTCTGCCCTCTTCGTATTCCTGCATTATCCTCTTGTGAATCTTAACGATACCAGGGTGGCGTTTGTTAATAGAGTTCTCCCCCTCTAATCCGAGGCGGCTGTTGACCCAATAAGCCACACCGGCGATCCCGGTCTTATCAGTGACAGTGATGCTGACTGGCCGCCTGAGGATTTTCCGGGTGTCGAAAATGTTGTAGATTTCCTCATTCTTGATAAGGCCATCGGCGTGAATACCGGCACTGGTAGCATTGAAATCGCTTCCCGCAAACGGGTAGTTTGGAGAAATTTTGTAGCCTAGTTCGCGAGAAAAATAGTTGGCCATGTCAGTTATGGCGGTGGTATCTATGCCGTTTTCATGACCCATAAGACCAATATATTCAATAATGAGCCCCTCTACCGGCGCGTTGCCGGTACGCTCACCAAATCCCAAAAGAGTGCCGTTGGCGGCAGAACAGCCATAGAGCCAGGCGGTGGTGGCATTTATGAGCACCTTGTGGAAATCATTATGTCCATGCCACTCGAGGAGGTTTCCAGGTACTCCGGCATCATCTATCACCGCTCTAACCAGTTTGGGAACGCTTCGCGGCAAGGCTGCACCCGGATAGGTGACACCAAAACCAAGGGTGTCACAGAGACGGATTTTGATATCAATCCCGCTCTCCTCTCTCAGCTTCATCAGCTCAATGGCAAAAGGCACACAGAAACCGTAGATGTCCGCCCGGGTTATATCTTCGAAGTGGCAGCGGGGCGTAATCCCTTTTTCCAGTGCGGTTCTGACAATAGCCAAATATTTCTCCATGATCTTAGCCCGGCTACTGTTGAGCTTAAAGAAGATATGGTAGTCGGAGACCGAGGTGAGAATGCCGGTTTCTTTGAGGCCCATGTCGAGCACTAAATCCAGGTCTTGCTCCACCGCGCGAATCCAAGCGGTAATCTCGGGATAGCGATAGCCTTTGGCAAGACAGCGCTCAACAGATTCCCGATCGCGCTTACTGTAAAGAAAAAATTCGGTCTGTCTAATTACTCCGTTGTCACCACTCAGCCGATGCAGAAAATCGAAAATAGTCTCAATTTGCTGCACAGTATAGGGTGGTCTGGCTTGTTGGCCGTCACGAAAAGTAGTGTCGGTGATCACAAATTCATCAGCTGGATCGATGGAGATAAGCTTGTGGTCAAAATCAATCCGGCTTATCTCACCGTAAGGAAAAACCTCTCTCCCTGCGGTTGCCCGGTGGCACGCCCATCTTCGTGATCTCGCGACAGCAATTCATGAAATATCCGGGCTCGCAAACTTTGATGTTAATGGACAGTTCTTTACCTTGTCAATCTTTATTATAACCGACCACTGCCAGCTGAACTAGCCGGGCAGATCCAGCTTTAAGGAAAGCTCTAGAAGCTGCTCCAGACTTACCTTTTCAGGAGCTTGGGTCATCGGGCAGGTGGCTTTCTGAGTTTTGGGGAAGGCAATAACGTCACGAATGGAGTCGGCACCACACAGAAGCATAACAAGCCGATCGAAACCAAGGGCAATGCCGCCGTGGGGCGGCGCCCCGTACTTGAGAGCATCGAGCATGAAGCCGAACCTCTGCTGGGACTCGTTATCATCAATGCCCAGAGCCTTGAATACTTGCAGCTGCAAATCATGATTGTGAATACGGACACTACCACCGCCGATCTCGTAGCCGTTTAAAACCAAGTCGTAACCACGGCTGCAAACCCGCTCTGGATGGTCAGCGAGAAAACCTACGTCTTCTTCGACTGGGGCGGTAAAGGGATGATGGACAGCAACGTAACGTTCTTCGGCAATGTCGTATTCCAACAGCGGAAAACGCGTGATCCAGGTGAAGTGAAATTGGTTATTATCTGTGAGATTGAGACGGTTGCCGAAGTGGCAACGCAAAATGTCCAAAGTAGGGTTAACTATTTTAGACTCACCCGCCACGAAAAGAATAAGATCGCCTGCCTCAAGGTCGGCGGTTTCAGCGAGCAGATCTTTCTCAACGTCAGTGAGGTTCTTGGCTACCGGCCCCTGCCAGTTGTTTGCTTGCACTTTAATCCAGGCAACACCCTGGGCTCCAGTTTGTACATCGTAGTGGTTGGCCAAGTTCTCCTTTCCCTGCATCTTGTCCAGGTCGCTACGAGGCAAGGTAGCCTGGCCTTTGAGCGTCAGAGCCTTGACCATGCCCCCGGCCTCAATAAGCCGCACAAACACCTGGAAATTACTGTTCGCAAAGACCGGGGTCACATCCACGAGTTCCATTCCGAACCGAGTATCAGGTTTGTCTGTTCCATAGCGAGCCATGGCTTCATCATAAGTGATTTGAGGAAAGGGCAGTTCGAGTTCCTGGTCAAGGACCTCCTTGAAGACGTGGCCGAGCAAGCCCTCGGTTACCCGGAAGATCTGCTTCTCATTGATAAAGGCCATTTCGATGTCGACCTGGGTAAATTCAGGTTGACGGTCAGCGCGCAGGTCTTCATCTCGAAAACATTTCACAACTTGGTAGTAGCGGTCGAAACCGGCCATCATTAATAACTGTTTGAACAGTTGGGGCGATTGTGGCAAGGCGTAGAACTTGCCTGGATTAACCCGGCTGGGAACGAGGTAGTCGCGAGCCCCTTCGGGTGTGCTTCTGGTCAACACCGGGGTTTCGACCTCTATAAAATCAGCTTCGTTGAGATAGTGGCGAACCGCACGAGCCGCATGATGGCGTCGAATCAGGCTCTGGAGGATATTCGGGCGGCGCAGATCCAGGAATCGGTAGCGCAATCTTAGATTCTCACCGGCGTCAACTTCTGGTTCCAAGTGAAATGGTGGAGTGAGGGAGGTGTTGAGCAAGCGATACTCATCCACTATCACCTCGATCTCTCCGGTCTTCAGTTTGTAATTGGTCATACCGTCCGGTCGCAGCCGCACCTCGCCGCGCACAGCTATAACATGCTCAGATCTAAGAGCGTGGGCCTTTTGATGTGCTTCGGCATTACGCTGGGGATCGAACACTACTTGAGTGATGCCGCGCCGATCACGGAGATCGATAAAAATGAGACCGCCGTGATCCCGGCGACGTTGAACCCAACCCATAAGGGCAACCCTACTGCCCGTATCATCAGCACCAAGGGTGCCACAGTCGTGAGTGCGTTCCCAGTCACCAAGCGAGTCCAAAGTCATCGAACGTCCTTCTAGTATTTATCGAATTAGGTGGGCAGAATGTTAAGTTTTCAGGCAAAGCTTATTAAATCCGAATATCGAATATCGAAATCCGAAACAAATTAAAATTACCAAAATCCAAATGACCGAAACTATGATCTGCTGGTCTAGTCGTTGTTGTTTTGAACATTTGAAAATTCGGATTTTGTATTTGTTTCGTGCTTCGGATTTCGGATTTCGAATTTAGAGTATCTGCTTCGGCTACACTGATCAATTTCGAGTACTATACACTTAATTTGAGACGGGACAATAATTGCTTCGTGAGCCCCTCTAACGGGATCTCCTCCTGGGTGCCGGCCTTCATATCGCGCAATAGCGCCGAGCCTTTTTTCAGTTCATCTTCGCCAAGAATTAAGACATGGGTGACGTTCAGTTTGTCTGCTCGACGCATTTGGGCCTTGAGGCTCCTGGACTCATAGTCCATTTCCACAAAAAGGTCTCGAAGCCTCAGTTCCTGGACAAGTCCGAATCCCCTTCTTTGGGCTTCCTCACCTAAACAAGCTACGAAGAGACGGTTCGGGCCCGTCTCTTCGTCGATTTGCTCATCCAGCAAGAGGATAAGCCGCTCCATACCGATGGCAAAACCGGTAGCGGGTAAGTCAGGTCCCCCGAGCGTCTTCATGAGACCATCGTAACGGCCACCCCCACCAACTGCATTCTGGGCTCCGAGGTGAGGGGTAATCGCCTCAAAGGTGGTCCGGTTGTAATAATCCAGACCACGAACCATGTGCGGATCAACGGTATACGATACACCAAGGCTATCCAGATGTTCCTTAACGCTTTGGAAGTTGACTACACATTCGTCGCAAAGATGATCCATAAGCACTGGAGCCTTCGCCACCAACTGACGGCAAGACTCGACTTTGCAGTCAAATATCCTCAAGGGATTAGTGGAACTGCGGCGTTGGCAATCCGAGCAAAGTTTGGTAGTCACACTGTCAAGGTAGCTCGTCAGGGACTGCCTAAAAGGCTGGCGACAGTCGGGACAGCCCATGGAATTTAGGTGAAGCGTGATGTCGGGTATACGCAACTCCTGCAGAAATACCATGAGCATGTAGATGACCTCGGCGTCAACCATGGGGTCATCGATGGTAAATACTTCTACGTTGATCTGATGGAACTGGCGGTACCGTCCTTTCTGGGGACGCTCATGGCGGAACATAGGCCCGAAGGTGTAAAATTTACGCATAGAGGGCTGCAGGTGGAGTCGATGCTGAATAAAGGCTCGAACCACAGAAGCGGTAGCCTCGGGCCTGAGGGTAAGAAGCTGCCCGTTGCGGTCAGGAAAAGTGTACATTTCCTTTTCCACAATATCGGTGCTCTCTCCTATACTGCGGGCGAAAAGCTCGGTCTTTTCAAGAATTGGTATTCGTATTTCCTGGTAACCGAAGTTGGTGAAGACCCTTCTCGCTACAGACTCCACCAGTTGCCACTTGCCAACAGCATTGGGTAGGATGTCGTTGATGCCTTTTATTGCCGTAATCGTCACGATGCCAACTCACTCCTGCTTTTAAAGGGTAAACAAATTTTGATACTGAATCGACCCGGTAAAGTCAAGGAAAATTGCAAATAGCAATGACTAAGGTTTCAGCTTTTGGCTTCAATGTTTTTCTTCCCTGACACCTGACACCTGACACCCGACACCACTCCGTAGATTTGCATTGCGAAAAGGGTTCGGTTGAGATAATCTTTTATAACAATCCTCTTTTTAATGACCAGTACTGATTTCCTTCCATGAACTGGAGCCTGCCGGCATCGATATCTACTTGGTTTTTTAGGGAGAAAAATTATGGTACCACCTTTTGACTCCGACTCAGATGAAAGAGAGAAGCCAAGCTGGCGTGATATTGACCGCAAGCGCGACCGCAGTAGCCACGTAAGCCGGGATGAGCACAGCCGAAGCGAAAAATCCCTCCGTTCCACCTGGGCCAAAGAGCAATACCTAAAAAAAGTGGACAAGCTTTTCCAGGGAGAAAAGGGCAGTAAGGAGCATAAGGCGGCGCGCAATGCCATCCACAACAGTTACGGCAGCAGCAAGTTTGCCAGTTCGGTGAAGAAGTATCTCAAAAAGTATGGCATCCCTGACGACTGGAGCACCTTGATGCTTCTGCTTGATTACAAAGACGACGAGGTGCTGGTGCAAGTCATAGAGACTCTCAAAGAGATTGCACCTGAGCGCTCCCCGGTAGAAAGGCAGGGTTTCAAAGACAAGCTGGAAATCCTTGCCATAACTGCTTCAAGTTCCTCGATTATTTCTCTGGCGGAAAAGCTGTCCAGGGAGCTATAGCCCGTGATGGTGGCAAAAGAAGCTACACTTTACCTTATCGACGGCAGCTCCTACATCTATAGGGCCTTTTATGGAGTGCGCCATCTGAGTACCTCCACTGGAATTCCCACCAATGCGATCTATGGTTTCGGCAATATGCTCAAGCGGGTCCTCAGGGAAAGAAGTCCTATCTATATGGCTATTGCCCTGGATGCACCCGGCCCCACCTTTCGCCATGATCTCAGCCCTGATTACAAGGCCAATCGCCCTCGCATGCCAGAAGACCTCTCAGCGCAGATTCCGTTTATAAAACGACTGATTACTGCCCTTGGGATACCGTATATGGAGATCCCCGGGTATGAAGCCGACGACATCATTGGCACTCTGGCGACGTGGGCCAGTGACCAGGGAGCAGAAGTGGTTATGATCTCTGGTGATAAAGATCTGCTGCAGTTGGTAAGCCCAAAAGTTCATATGTGGGACAGCATGAAGGATGAGGTTCTCGGTCCTGCGGAGGTAGAAAAGCGCTTTGGAGTTCCCGCTTCCCAGGTGGTGGAAGTAATGGGGTTGGCAGGAGACAGCGGTGATAACATACCCGGCGTCCCCGGAATTGGCCCGAAGACTGCCCAGAGATTGATTAAGGAATTTGGCAGTATTGAAAACTTGCTGTCAGCTCTGGATAAGGTCAGCAAGGAGAAAGAACGCAAGAGACTGGAAACGCACTCAGAGCAAGCCATTATGTCGCTGGCGCTCGCCACGATAAAATGCGACGTGCCGCTGGAGAAAGATTGGCAGGAGTTTGAGTTGGGGGATGCTGATCTGGGTGATCTCATTAACCTATACCGAGAACTGGAGTTCAAGAAACTCCTGCAGGAACTGGAGGGGACACAGACCAGTGTTGAGCCTGAGGAAATCAGACGTGACTACCAGCTGGTTACAACAACTGCTGGACTGGAACAGATACTGTCCCAGATTCTCCAGTCTCCGAAGGTAGCATTCAGTGTGATGATCTCCGATGAGGGTTCCTTTGGGTCTGATCTTGTGGGTCTTGCTCTGGCCTGGGGGTCGGAGCAAGGTTGTTACCTACCACTAAGCCACCAGTCTGAATCTGGCTCTGCCAGCTTGGATCAATCTGTGGTCATGGAGTTGCTGGCTCCAATCCTGAGCGATCCTCGTGTCCAGAAGGTTATCCATAACAGCAAACCAGCCTGGATCATTTTAAATAGTTTGGGTGTCGAACTCTCCGGACTTCAGTTTGACACCATGTTGGCTGCGTATGTCTTGGATCCTGGCAAGAGGGTGCAAAATCTGGAGGTCCTGGCCCGAGAACATCTTGATGTGTCCTTGGTTGCTTTCGAAGACCTGGTGGGAACCGGAAAAAAGCGGCGCAGTATAGCCAGCGTACCCCTGGAGCAGGTATCGAGCTACGCTGGAGATCAGGCGGTTTTTGCCCTGCAGCTAGCAGATATTTTAGATGAGAAGATAAAGGCGGCCAACCAGGTGACTCTCTTCAACGATATTGAACTCCCCCTGGTCAAAGTGCTGGCTCGTATGGAGATAAAGGGGGTGAAGGTGGACGTTGAGCGCTTGGATTTACTTGCGAAAGGTTTCAGCGAGCGCTTGGAGGTGAGCGGCGAAAAAATCTACCAGATGGCAGGGGAGCCCTTTAATATCAACTCGCCGCAGCAACTGGGCCGGATTCTTTTCGACAAGTTGGGCATGCCCATGGGGAAGAAAACCAAAACCGGTTACTCAACTTCCATGGAAGTGCTCTCTTCACTTTCGCCGCACCATCCTTTGCCAGGAGAAGTTCTCAACTATCGTAGCCTTATGAAAATGAAAAACACTTACGTGGATGCCTTGCCGCGAATGGTAAACCCAGATACGGGCCGGATACACACGTCCTATAATCAGACCGCTACCGTTACTGGCAGGTTAAGCTCCAGCGAGCCAAATCTTCAGAACATCCCCGTGCGCACCGAAGAAGGCAGGGAAATCCGTCGCGCCTTTGTGGCTGACTCCGGCAATTTACTTATTTCAGCGGACTATTCCCAGATTGAACTTAGGATTCTGGCGCATTATTCGGGAGATGAGGCGCTGCTTGAGGCTTTCAGTAAGGGCGAGGATATCCACCTTCGCACGGCAGCTGAGATTTTTGGGGTTCAGCCCGATGCAGTCACCTTGGAAATGAGGCACCAGGCCAAGGCCATTAACTTTGGGATCATCTATGGGATGAGTTCATTCAGGCTTGCCAGGGATTTAGGCATCCCACAGAAAACAGGCCGAGAGATCATAGAACGTTACTTTGAGCGGTATCAGGGAGTTCGTTCATATGTGGAAGAGATGCCACAGACCGGCCGCGAGCAAGGCTTTGTCGCCACCCTGTTTAATCGCAAGAGATTCCTTCCGGACCTCAATAGTAGAAATCACAACATTCGACAGTTTGCCGAGCGCACTGCCATAAATACGCCAATTCAAGGCAGCGCAGCAGATATCATCAAACTTGCCATGATTCGTATTGATGAAGAGCTGGAGCGGAGATCGCTGCCGGCACGAATGATCATGCAAGTTCACGATGAGTTGGTTTTTGAAGTGGAGGTGGGCGGTGCTCAGGAAGTGGCACAACTGGTGCAATACGAAATGGAGTCAGTGGCATCACTTGCCGTTCCACTGGTGGTAGAGGCAGGGATTGGCGCCAATTGGGACGAAGCACACTAGGAGGAGATGGGGGATTTCGGATTTCGGATTGCGGATTTGGGAATTAAGGAATTGAAGGATTTGAGATATTCGATGCTCGATAACGATCTACTGCTTACCGCTCACTGCTGACTCCTGAATGTGAGATCTGGGATGTGAGATATGAGATATTCCTAGAACAGTCCTAATGATCCCAGATCGCATATCCCGCATCCGAATTTATAGAGTGGCGTTGACATTTAGACGCCAAACGATAATAATATGAGGAGAACAGGAGCCTGCCAGAGGTGGGCACAGAAACTGCGTCCCCGGAGTGCCGCGCCACGTTACGGAAAAGACGGCTAGGCACGCAAAGACGTGCCTCAGGAGGCGTTGCCGCTTCCGGACCCTGTCTGGAAGAAGAGCAACCCCGGTCGCCATTAGAGCCCTGGCCCTCTTGGGTGACCGTAAAGAGGCCGGGTAGCGTTCAGCGTCCACCCGCAGACCTGGGCGCGAGAGTCGTGCGGGTTAGGCCCGACCAGAATAAAAGAACCAGGCTACCTGGCGGGCGACAGCAAGTCTGGTAATTGGACGGCTATCAGTTTCTGTGCCTGCCCCTGGCAGGCTCCGGGCAAAAAAAACCACCCGATTACGGGTGGTGATCATACCCATCCTCTAGCTATCCTCAAGGATATAGCCAAACTTTTCGCTGTGTCGAACAGACTCGCAGCCTGCGAGCAAGGGTCAGGACTACTCTTCCTCTTTGAGTTTATCCAGTTCCGATTTCAGTTGTTCAACTTCAGCCTTGTATTTTTCTGCCTCTTCCCTGTACTGGGGGGTTTCCTCAGTGTCCAGAGTTGACGGAAACCCTTCCTCCTTCTTGCTGAAATAGGGAAGCTTCTCTTTCACCTCGTCAAAGCCAAGGTAAGCGGCAATGATACCACCAAACAAAAGCATCACAGGCAGAGCTCCTGCCACCAACTGCAGGAATGGCACCCACCAGATGAGCAAGAGTATGACCCCCAATACCGCTGCAACAATGCCACCGACAAAAACCGCCATGCCATTTCCTCCTTCTTATAGATAGAACATATTTGACCACTCACAGGAAAGGGATCATCAAGATCCGCTTTTTCCGTACGAAAGGCATGAAAAACGCTATTCGTATACCATGAGGTCCCGGGGATTGCAAGACAATTTTGCACTCTGCTTGAGGACATCGGTACTATGGACTAGTAAACTTTGTCCAATAATGGGAGAGATAGACAGGGAAAGCGATTTGGCATTGTTCGAGAGTCCACTTTTTTCAGAAAAACTTCTTTACATGTACAGCTTTTGTCTATACAATTCAGTCCATCTCTGGTCCTGATTTTATCCATGTTTGGCTCAGACACAAATACAGGTAGGTGGTTGTCTAAAATAATTGTTTGAACCCATAAAGTAAGGGTGGTGCTCATGGTTAGATCCTCGAAAAAAGGTGCTAAAACTGAGGCAGAAGTTGCGGCAGAGGCCAGAAGAAAGAAAGAGATCCTTGATAGAGTGGCTCAGTCCAACATACCTACAAAGACAATTCTGAAAGAGTTGGGCATTTCAAGATCAACTTACTACAGCTGGCTGAAGCGTTACGAAGAAGAAGGCGATGAGGGGCTATTGGACAGTCGTTCATTGGCGAAAGAGACAGAGGAAGTGGAAGAAACGGCCTCTGCAGTTGAGGAGATCCAGCCACAGCCCTCTGTAACAGTGGCAGCGGAGGAGGCTGTGGAAGAGAAGCCCCCGGAACCAGTTGCCGAAGAAGTAATCGAGGAAGAAGCCGGACCTCCACCATTTGAGGAAACCGTGGTGAAGCCCGAGGAACCGGTTGCTACCCCAGCACCGGTTGAGCCGGAAAAAACTGAAGAAGTTACCATACCAGAGCCAATGGTGCCGCATGGAGGAGAGCAAGAAAAGAAGGGTCTGGGTGGCTACGGTTTCATCGCGGTAATGCTGCTGCTAGTCGGGCTGCTTGTGAGTATCAGTATCAATAACCACAGTACCTATCAATTAAGGAAAGACAGCAATTCCCTCACGCTTTGGAAAGGGAAGTTCGCTCCCCGCGGTTATCAGATGGTGGAAGCGTTCGAGCCTATAGTGGTGGACGATGCTGACGTGAGTGCACTGACTGGCAGAACCTATGCTGGTAAGGAAGCTGTTCACGGGGCTATCTTCGCTTTCTTTATGGACCAGGTCAATCGCGAGACGGCTCGAGGTGATGAGGCGGATATCGGCAAGATGGCTCTCCTGTTGTATCGGGCAGAAGCTTTTGCAGAAAGCAATGGGGCCGGAGAGACCAGCCTGGCAAGTATGCGTTTTCAGGTGGCCCAACAACGGGTTGGCATGGCTGAAGTGGGATTGCACAAGGAGTATCAAAAGGCACTGCCTGTTTATCAAGAGGCGCTAAAAGCCGGGCTGGGAGATGCAGCCATGCTGGAGGCCAAAGTGGCAACCATGCAAAAGGCATTGGGGCTTGTTCCAGTGGTGGCACCGGAAGCACCAGAGCAACAAGCCGAAGTCTCTCCAGCAGAGGAAGAAGCAGGCAAAGAAGCTGTAATCACTGTCCCACCAGAAACGGGAGCCGAAGAGTACCAGCGGAAATGGGTAGACCTTGTGCGTCTGGATGAGCGCAAGGAAGAGGAGGCCGCTGTAGCAGAGGAATCAGCCAAGGAAGAAGAGGCTGCTGTAGCTCCTGGAGTTGGAGCCGAAGAAACTCAGATCTCCGCCGAGGTTGAATCGGCCACTGAAGAAGGTGAAACGGTTCCAGCGGAGACGAAAACAGATTCAACCGTCGAGCAAACCAACCCTGAGGAGGAAACCGATAAACCAACGAGTTTTATGGAGTGGTTGAAAGCAAAATAGCAGTAGCAGGCTGGTATCGATTCGTTTGTCTCATTTTTGGATCATTGCGGAGCTAATTCGGACAGCATTTTTCCATAGTTAATTCTGTCCAATATATTCATAGCGGTTTACCAATCCAGTTACAAGCATAGCCTTGGACTGAAGGGCGCTCACCGGAGGCAAAAACCGGGAGGCGCCCTTTGTTATTTCAGATTTGGCATTGAAATCTCTGGCTTTTCAGTCTCCAGAAAAATCTACAATCTACAATCTGCAATCTGAAATGGAGATCGCTCCGAAGGAGCGGAGGATTGAAAGGGTTTTCTTTTTAGGATATTTTGAAAAGAAATCTTTGGGGAGAAGATTGGGAGAAAGCAAAACCTCATGATAGAGAATGTCATTTCCTCTGTTCAAAGGCCTAGCCGCTATCTGGGCAATGAGATCAATGTGCCCCAGAAGGATTGGGCCAGCGCCAGAGTCCGGATGGTGCTCGCATTCCCAGACGTCTATGAAGTTGGAATGTCTCACCTGGGACTTCCGTTGCTTTACGACATTCTCAACCAGCACGGTTGGATAGGGGCTGAGCGAGTTTTTGCCGTTTGGCCTGACATGGAAGCAGCGCTGCGTACTGCGGGCAGACCTCTGGTGAGCTTGGAATCGGGCACACCTCTGGCCATGTTTGACGTGGTGGGTTTTAGCCTTCAATATGAATTGAGCTATACCAACGTATTAACCATGTTGGAATTGGGTGGAATTGCACCCCTGGCGGCGGCCCGAAAACGTGAGCAACCGCTGGTTATTGGTGGCGGACCAAATGCATTCAACCCTGAGCCAGCGGCGGCTTTCTTCGATGCCTTCGTATTGGGTGACGGGGAGGAAGTAGTCCTAGAGATTGCTGAGGTTGTTGACCAGTGGAAAACCCAGGGAAGTGCTCGACTGGACGTCCTCAAAGCCCTCTCTGAACTGGAGGGTGTGTATGTGCCCTCATTCTTTCAACCGCGCTACGACAACCAGGATCGCCTAGTTGAAATCAGGCCTCGTTTTCCTGAGAAACCCAGGGCGAGAAAGCGTATCCTTTCAACTCTGGATTCGAACCGGTCGCCGAGCCGCCCGTTGGTTCCCTGTACCCGCATCATTCACGACAGGCTGAGCCTGGAAGCAGCGCGTGGATGCACACGTGGCTGTCGTTTCTGTCAGGCCGGCTTTATTTATCGGCCAGTTAGAGAACGATCGCCGAGGGAGATTCTGAAGCTGGCCGAGGCGGGGTTGGCCAGCACCGGCCATGACGAATTGTCTCTGCTGGCTCTCAGTGTTGGTGATTACGGTAATATTCAGAGGTTGCTTCAGACCTTGATGCAGTCCCACCGCAATAGGCAGGTAGGCATCTCTTTGCCGAGTCTTCGGGTAGGAACGCTGGATGAGGAGATGATTGAAGCGATCAGCCAGGTGCGAAAAACCGGATTTACCCTGGCCCCAGAGGCGGGAAGCGAGAGACTGCGGTGCGTGATCAACAAAGGAATCAGCGAAAGCGACCTGTTGGATACGGCGAGAGAGGTCTATTCCGCAGGCTGGCGCCTCATCAAACTCTACTTTATGATGGGTTTGCCCACCGAAAGGGCTGAAGACCTTGAGGCTTTGGTGGCACTTACCATGAAAGTCTGGCGGGAGGCGGCCACACACAAACCACCTCGTCGGCTGCATGTTAGTGTCTCCACCTTTGTCCCGAAACCTCATACCCCATTTCAATGGGAGGCCCAGCTTTCCTTGGCCGAGATAGAAAAAAATCTTGCCTTTTTCAAAAGGAGTTTGCGAAAGAAAGGACTGCACTTCAAATGGCACAAACCCTGGCAGAGTGTTCTGGAGGGGGTGTTCTCCAGGGGAGACAGACGATTGGGAGAGGTGCTGCTGAGGGCCCAACAGCTTGGTTGTCGCTTTGACGGCTGGAGTGACCAACTACGGGTTGACCTCTGGCAGCAGGCCTTTGCAGAAGCAGGAATTGACCCCCTTATATACGGCCAGCGATCCCGGGATTTTGGTGAGATTCTCCCTTGGTCTCACTTGGATTGCGGTGTAAGCGAAGACTACCTCTGGAAGGAATATGAGCGAGCCATAGCTGAGGTTGTTACCTCTGATTGCAGGACAGAGGGCTGCAATAAATGTGGAGTGTGTGACCACAAAACGGTGAAACTGCAACTTCACCAGGAAATGACCACAGAAACAGGTGAAAGTAGAGGATCGGCAGATAGCACGGATGGACTCTATCGCTATCATATGGTGTTTGCTAAAATTGACAACGGCCGTTTTCTAAGCCACTTGGAAATGGCCACCGTTTTTCAGCGTGCCATGCGGCGGGCTGAACTGCCACTGGCGTACAGCCAAGGATACCACCCCAGCCCTCGCATTTCTTTTGGAGATGCGCTACCCCTCGGCCTTGAGAGCAGGGTTGAGGAGATGGAGGTGGTACTACGCCAGCCTTTAACGACCTCAGAGATATGCAGTCGATTGAATGCTGAACTCCCACCTGGCTTGGAAGTGCTGGAGGCAGAGGAGAAACACAAGAGTACTCGACAAACAGCCTCAACAGTGATTAGATACGAGGCTATCTTGGCAGGAGAGAGTTGGCCAGCGGAAGGGTTTCGCCGCTTCCACAGTCAGTCACTGGCGCCACTGAGGCAGAGGTCCAAACGGGGTGAAACTGTTATCTCGCTGGAAGACCGGCTGCTTAGTCTGGAATCTTTAGATCCCCACAGGATTAGGCTGACTCTCACGCAGGATGCAAGCGGCAACATCCGGATTCGAGATCTTTTGACCCATTTATTCGACTTGCCGGAACAGAAAGTTTTGGACGCTCGTATTATCAAAGTATCTTCAGAACTCACGGAAGGATGACATCGTGTCCACTGATCTGATCATCAATGTTACCCATTATGAAACACGGGTGGCACTCATGGAAAATGGAACAGTGTCCGAGCTTTTCATTGAACGCTCCGGCGAACGAAGTATTGCCGGAAACATCTGCAAAGGGAGAGTAGTACGAGTGCTTCCTGGCATGCAAGCGGCTTTTGTTGATATCGGTTTACAGAAGGCGGCATTTTTGTACGTAAGCGATGTATACGACAATCTGGACGAAATAGAAAAAATGATGGCCGGCAACGAGAGGATCGACGAGGACGGCGAGCTGCACCAGGAGAAGGTTGAGGCAACGTGGCCAGGGGAGCTCCACATAGAGGATCGGTTGCAGGAGGGTCAGGAGGTCCTGGTTCAGGTGGCCAAAGAACCATTGGGCAGCAAAGGAGCGCGTATTACCTCGCACATCTCTATCCCGGGGCGTCATCTTGTGCTCATGCCAACAATGGACCATGTTGGGATTTCACGGCGAATTGAGGATGAAACTGAGCGGACTCGATTGCGTGAGTTAGTGCTGCACATAAGACCTGACAATTACGGCTTTATCGTCCGCACAGCTGCAGAGGGGGTGGACAGTGACAAGATCAAGGCAGAAATGGATTTCATGTTGAAACTATGGCAGAACATCCAGAAAAACAGCGAAAACTGTCAAGTGCCGGGTCTTCTTTATCAAGAGCCGGCTATCATTTTACGGGCAGTGCGAGATCTCTTTACCCAAGAGGTGGACAAGCTCATTGTAGATTCCCAGGCAGAGTATGAGAAGATTCTCAAGTTCGTTGAGACCTTTATGCCTGCCTTGAAAGCGGATGTAAGGTTGTACGAGGAACCCGAGCCCATTTGTGACGCTTACGGCATCGAGATGGAGGTCCAGAGGGCTCTGGGTAAGAAAGTGTGGTTAAAGTCCGGCGGTTATATTGTTATCGAGATGACCGAAGCACTCACTGCCATCGACGTTAACACCGGACGTTATGTGGGCAAGAGAAATCTGGAAGAGACCATTCTCAAGACCAACCTCGAGGCCATCAAAGAAATCGCCTATCAGTTGCGCTTGCGCAATATAGGTGGAATCATCATTATCGATTTCATTGATATGGAAAAGGAGGCCAATCGGGAGAAAGTATTCAATAGACTGAGTGATGCCCTGGAAAAGGACAAAAGCAGAACCAATATTTTGAAGATGTCAGAGCTTGGCCTCATTGAAATGACCCGAAAACGCACAAAAGAAAACATAAACCGGGTACTGCGAGAACCATGTTTTTACTGTGATGGTGAAGGATATCTCAAGTCTACGGGTACCATGTGTTACGAGATTTTTCGGGAGATTGAACGAGATCATGCGGCCCTGTTCGGGCGGACTGTAATGGTAACCGCGCATCCGGAAGTAGTTCATCTCCTCTACGATGAAGAGCGCCATCGACTGGAGGAGTTGGAAACGAATCTGCAGGCGCGGATCACTGTGAAGGCAGACCAAAGCCTCCACCTGGAGCAGTATGATATATATGCCCTACCGTAGATTTCAGATTTGGGATTTCGGATTGCGGATTTAAGAAAAAAATCTATAGTTGCAATCTGAAATATCCATTCGAGTATTACTTGACAAAAAGGATTGATTCATTTAAATTGGTCATT
>CAMYLW010000038.1 GCA_947259475.1 Thermodesulfobacteriota bacterium | reverse complement strand
CGTCAGCGTAATACACAGAAGGGGAGGCGGAGTATTGCAGCGGATCAACGTTATAACGGGAGTTTCCCTAACTCAATCAATGGATTTTACTGAACTAAAACAATTGCGTTATTGGACTTTGAAATGAGCGCATTTTATCATGTGTTAGTTCTTTTTGTTCTTTCCGTGTGAGTTTTCTCATTCAAACGCCTCAGCATGACCATTCTACTTTTCATGATTCCAGTGTTAGCCCGGTTCGCGCTCGCTGCGCTCCGCTCAGTCCCGCACCGCAAGCGGTGTGTGCGACAAGCGGGTTCCCAGTTTCGCGGCCTTGCGACGACAATTCATGAAATAGCCGATCTAGCCCGGATATTTCACGAATCGCCTGCTACGACCACAAATATGTCTGTACTTCCGGGCGTCCTCGGTTGTCGGACCCTGCGACGTACTGTTCAAGTACGCCTCGGATCCAATCCCGCGGTACGGTTGCCCGGTGGCACAGCCATCTCCACGGTCTCGCGACGGAAATTCATGAAACATCCGGGCTAGTCGCCCCGCCGGTCAGGTGCCAAGATGGCGCTTTCATTTCTTTGGATGGCTGTTTCATGAGAATTTACATCTCCGAAAAAAGAGGAAATTTATTTCCACTTTAAAGAACTCGATTACCCAATACTCTGAGATACTGCATCTAAAGTAAGAAGGATAAATGCATGTAATATATGATAAATCGGCAAATAATATAAGTTGGTATGATTTGTGTTAACAGAACTCGAGCAGTATCAATCCAACACATCAGGAATTTATCAATAGGTTGTTCAGGAGGTTTGGATCAAAATGGCTGTTACAACTTATGCGCGCAGACAAGTTTATGGCACTGACTATTCCACCTCGGGTGTTGAGGAAAAAAAGGCACCTCAGGATAGACGGGCGAACAAAGACAGAAGAGTCGGTACAGACCGCAGACAGGTCTACGATGCTGACTACTTCGCTTGTGGTGGTGTCGAGAGAAGGCGTGGTTCTTGGGATAGGCGCTCAGGTAGAGATAGACGTATCGTTGTTGACCGCAGACTGACGTTTAATCCCAAATACATGTTCGGTCCCGAAAGGCGAAGCGGGCAAGACCAAAGGGGCAGAGCGGACCGAAAGATACGTGAACGTAGGCGTGGGATGGGTAGAAGTAGAACGCACACAGAAAGTAGGCTACTTTCTGATCTCAATCGTTTGGAACATGCCCTTGAGAGGGGAAAGGTATAGAGAGATGAACTGGGCTCGCTGATTAACGAAAAGCGAAACTCAAAAATTATGTAAAAATTGAGAATCAAGCGAAAAAAAATGACGTGACAAAAAAGACCCTGCATCTCTTTCAACTCTTCTTATCTAGTTTGCCATATTCGCAGTATTTAACCCGGATATTTCATGAATCGCCTGCTCCGACCGCCGATATGGCTGTCCTTCCGGGCGTCTTCGGATGTTCCTTCGGCTTGGCTCCCCGCGACCAAGCTCGGGACAAGCAGGACAAGCTCACCCTGCGACGCACTGTTTCAAGTACGCTTCGGCTTCGATCTTGGATTTCGGATTTCGGATTTTAAGTACATGAGTACAATTGATGATATCGAACTCACAGTTCAGATTTCGCCATTTGTTCTCTGGTTCTCACGAGCTTTTCAGCAAATTTTCAATCCGCATTCCGCAATCCGCATTCCGCAATCGTCGACCCGGTTGCACGTCCATCTTCACGGTCTCGCGACAGCAATTCATGAAACATCCGGGCTTGAAGCAAACTTCAGATGCTGTTGTCTACTTTATATAGTACCACATCCTCTTGAGAATGATTGATGATTAATCAACGGCTTGAGCGATGCTTCCCTGCTTGCCCCCTGCTTGAGGGAAGATTGGAAGCCTCCGAGGAGGTAGAAAGATTCCACAGCCCCTGGGCATCGACACCTTTTGCTAATCTCTTTCCACCGCTACCTCCAAAGGAAGACAATCATAAATGATTTGACTTTCACCTAAGAACTAGGTTATCGTCGAGCCAATCAATAAAGGGCCGTCTTTGTTGGCGGCCCGGTTTCGTTCTGGGGGAAGATCCATTTGTCAAAGGTGGCAACCTCGAGTTTGGGACTATGAGAATTTCTTTGAAAGGAGGGTGTCACAATGGCTAATGGAATTGTGAAGTGGTTTGATGAGCGCAAAGGCTACGGCTTCATCGAGCAAGAAGAAGGCCCGGATGTATTTGTTCACCACTCAGGGATCAACGCAACGGGTTTCAAATCTCTCAATGATGGCGACAGCGTGACTTTTGATGTCGAGCAGGGCCAAAAAGGTCCTGCTGCAGTGAACGTCACCAAGGTTTAGTTAGCAGCAACACGCTTATCTAGGGCATCTTGTCTAAGTAGGACAAGATGCCCTTTTTATTTTCGCAGGCTTCACCCAGACGTGGCCTGTTTACACCATGCTGGGTATGAGCTACCACTTCCGGGCCTCTTGACTACTTTGTCAAGAAGTGTCATAGTTGATCATCTTTTTTCGTTTGTTTTGGTGCGTAACCCCAGAGCCTGTAGAGACTTCTGGGGGTTTTTATTGCTGGATTCAAGGAGGTGGGTAAGCCGCCCTTTATGGCCGACAGTAAGAACTTTGTCGATCTCTAGTGCAAGGTGAAGCTCTACCACCGAAACCCCCGGACTCAGCGGGCTCATCTAAAGAGTTTGGAGATGGGAGAGTGCAATGGCAAGACGTGGTCAACACAGCTTTATGAAACGGCAAAAAGAGATCAAGCGCAAGCAAAAGGCCCTGGACAAGATGGCGCGGCGGCAGGGCAAGATAGAGCAAGCTACCGACGTTGACGAGGAAGAGCATACAGAAGAGCAAGACGAAGAAGAGGAAGACTGATCGTCACTTTATCTAACGTGCCATAGCTGGAGTTATGAAGCTATAGACCTTTAAGATTGAGAGAACGAGCAATTTCAATACCAAATCTGAAATCTACAATCTCAAATCCCTAAACCTTTTGCCACTTCTCGCGTCGTCTTCTCTCCTTTTTTGAGCGTCTCTTCGCAGGCCCTTTCTTGCGCGTTCCTTTGTCGGGATGCCATCTCTCCTCCTCATCCCCTTCTTCCACTCCCTTGGCATCCACATAGAGCGCCATTTCCATTCTTACTTCAAAATCTTCTGAATCCATGGCCACAGAACCACGCGCTTCAGCATAGCTGGCCAACTCCCGATCTGTGGTCACTAGCAGTACCTTTTCACCTTCATTTTGACAAATCCTCTTAATCACCGTGTCAGCCGTTTCTCCCTGCCCTGAGTAAATGACTCGTATCCCTTTATGTTGGCTCCGTTCTTCAGCAAGAAGCGGTTTGTTGGCAGCATCGAAAACTACGGTTATTCGGTGACTTCGCACCCGCTTGTACTGCCGCAAACGTTCAAGTAGGGCATCCCTCCCCAGCTCGAGAGACAACTCCTCTTGGGCGCTGAGCGCCGCAGATTGGCGAATAAGATTATACCCATCAATAACCACGTGTACTGCCATGATTGCACTCCCTACTGCGAATGCATACTCAGCCCATCGAGCCCGGATATTTCATGAATCATCCGGGCTCGATTAGCGTCGGGACACAGATGGACGCAGATTATCAAGATATGAATTATCTAGCTAGTGTCCATCCAGAAATAGCGTATTGTCATTCTGAGTGAAGCGAAGAATCTCCTGCAAACCAAGGAAGTAAGAGATTCTTCGTTGTTTTCGCTCCTCGAAATGATACTCGAGAGCTAGGTTTCCGCATGGAAACTAGCTAGTTATTCGCTGTAAAGAGTGCAGAGAAAATCATCTACAAAGGATGGAACAAGATTTCGAAGTATTAAAGAAAACTAGCCTGGATGTTTCAAGAGCTTTTCCAGAAAAGATCAAGAATGCGTTGAAGGTCTTCGTCAGAATAGAATTCGATCTCTATTTTACCCCTCTTGCCTCGACGAGCGATATTCACTTTAGTACCGAAGTGACGAATAAGTCGATCGATAATGGCGCGTGCATGGCTGTCAAGCGGCGTTGCAGCTTTCACTTTCTTCTTTTTCTTGAGGAGAGCCTGGATCAACTTTTCTGTTTCCCGCACGGTAAGGCTTCGTTTGACAATGGTATTTCTAGCTCTCAGTTGTGCATCTGCAGCAGGTAAAGCTAGCAGTGCTCGAGCGTGCCCCATGCTCAACACCCCATCCACTATGTCATTGCGGATCTTGTCAGGCAATTTTAGCAGACGAATCAAATTGGCCACAGTGGAGCGGTCTTTCCCTATCTTCTTGGCAATTTTCTCCTGGCTTAATTGAAACTCCTGGTGGAGTCTTCTGTAGGCTTCTCCTTCTTCGATGGGATTAAGATCTTTTCTCTGAATGTTTTCAATGAGAGCTAGCTCAAATGACTCTGGATCAGTGCTCTCCTTTATAATTACCGGGACCCGCTGTAGCCCGGCCAGCTGTGCGGCCCGCCATCGCCTTTCCCCTGCTATTAACTGGTATCCCCCCTCAGTGCTTCTCACCAATAGGGGCTGCAGTATGCCCCTCTCACGTACAGAGTCCACCAGTTCTTTGAAGGCCTTATCCCTAACATTTTGCCGCGGCTGGTAGGGATTGGGGGTGATCTCCTCAATGCCACAGTAGAAAAATTGATCGCCAGTGCGTACCAAAAGGTCAGCGTCAGGAATAAGCGCTCCCAACCCTTTGCCCAATCCTTTCTTTTTACTGCTTCGCTCCATAACCTTTCTAACCTATTCTTTTCGGTGTTGTCTGGTTGCTCCGGCTCAATCGACCAGTCCAAAGAACTTACGCATCACCATTTACCTCTCGCCTGATCATTTCTTTTGCCAGTTCCAAGTAAGCCCGTGCTCCTTTTGAATTTACGTCATACAGGAGGGCAGGTTTACCATGGCTGGGACTTTCGCTCAGTCGAACATTGCGGGGTACCACCGTTTTGAACACCCGCCCTTTAAAGTGAGTTCTGACCTCACTTGCAACCTGGTGACAGAGATTGTTCCGGCTGTCGAACATGGTAAGCAAGATACCTTCAACACCCAAGCCAGGATTGAGCGTTCTTTTTACCAACTGAATGGTCCTAAGCAACTGACTCAATCCCTCCATGGCGTAGTACTCACACTGCAGGGGGATTATCACTGTCTTGGCGGCTGTCAGGGCATTGACGGTAAGCAATCCAAGCGAAGGTGGGCAGTCCAGAATGATGTAGTCATATTGGGAGACCATGCTGCTTAGACCATGACCCAATACCTTTTCTCTCGCTTCGAGAACCTGCAGTTCAATCTCGGCGCCAATGAGTTCTCTGGTTGCGGGAATCAGATGCAAATATCGTAAAGCTGTTGTACAGACAGTTTCCGAGGGTTCAGTCTCGTTGATAAGGAGCTGATAGAGATCTTTCTCTATTTGTCCTCGATGGACACCCAATCCGCTGGTGGCATTTCCTTGTGGATCACAGTCCACAAGTAGGGTGCGTCGCTCAGCCACGGCCAGCGAAGACGCGAGATTTACGGAAGTGGTAGTCTTTCCCACTCCCCCTTTCTGATTTGCGATGGCAATGATCTTGCTCATATTCCCTAACCTGCCGTACCCGCTATTGCCCTGCATTATATCCTCCCCACCTTGGCAATGAGGAGGCTATATTTGCTATTCTACCGCCTTAGCGCAATTGTTGACAATCCTAGTTATCCTATTGAGTTATCTTACGAGTGGCCTCTACCTGCAGGGTGATGGCTCCGGTTCGGTCCAACCTCAAAGTGCTGGCACACAATAGCACACCGCTTCCAATTTTCAAAGAGAAATACCGCCTTGAGATCAGCCAATGTTTCACGTGAAACATTGCTGATAGAATGGCTCCCCATAGCCACAAACTAGCTCAATGTTAAAGCCCGAAGGTGGTTATTGAAAAAAAATTTTAGCGTGCGCCTCGGAGCATTTCTCTCATACTCCACAGATTAAAGGCAGATCATTTTTGCTGCTAATTGACCCTTTCCTTCCAGGGCCAAAGTCTGTATCATTGAGCCCCATTAAAGAGAAACTGCACCAAGGAGGAGTTTGTATGGCGCTGGCAAATGAACACTATCTGAAGTTGAAAGCTGGCTACCTTTTTCCTGAAATAACACGTAGAGTTCAGGCCTTTACCGATGCAAATCCTAAAGTTGAAATAATCCGATTAGGCATCGGTGACGTCACCCAACCCCTGCCACCTGCGGTCATCGATTCTTTGCATCAGGCCGTTAGCGAGATGGGCAAACCCGAGACCTTTCGGGGATATGGCCCCGAGCAAGGGTATCAGTTTCTCATAGATCTTATCTTAGCAAATGACTACGAGGCCAGGTCCGTTCGTCTCGATTCCGACGAAGTCTTTGTCAGTGACGGCTCCAAATGCGATAGTGGCAATATTCAGGAAATCTTTGCGGCGGATAACGTTATCGCAGTGGCTGATCCGGCCTACCCTGTCTACGTCGACACCAACGTCATGGCAGGTAGAACTGGTGAAGCCGATGCGCAGGGCCGTTACCATGGCCTCTACTACATGCCATGTACCGAAGCCAATGACTTCTTGCCCGAGTTGCCGGACCGCAAGGTAGACATCATTTATCTCTGCTTTCCCAATAACCCCACAGGTGTTGTGGCGAATCCACAGGTGCTGCAAGCATGGGTGGACTATGCCCTGGAAAACCAGGCGATAATCCTCTTCGATGCTGCCTATGAGGCCTATATCACCGAGGAACACATTCCCCATTCCATATATGAAATACCCGGCGCCAAGGAATGCGCCATCGAGTTCAGGAGCTTTTCCAAAACAGCTGGGTTCACTGGCACCAGGTGTGCCTACACTGTTGTGCCGAAGGGCTTGGTGGCTCGAACCGCGTCGGGCGAACCGGTAAGTATTAACCAACTCTGGAACCGTCGCCACACTACCAAATTCAACGGCGTATCCTATCCCGTACAGGTCGCTGCCGCTGCGGTGTACTCTGATGAAGGTAAGACCCAGGTACGAGAACTGATTCGTTACTATATGGAAAACGCTCGGATAATTCGGGAGACCCTCACTTCTGCTGGTTTTACTGTGTACGGCGGGGTGAATGCACCTTACATCTGGATGAAGACTTCCGGTGGTATGAGCTCGTGGGAATTCTTTGATCAATTGCTTGCTGAAGCACACGTGGTAGGAACGCCCGGGTCAGGCTTTGGCCCCTCCGGTGAAGGATATTTTCGCCTCAGTGCTTTCGGTAATCGGGAAAACATTGAAGAAGCGGTAGCGCGAATCCGCAACAAAATCTCTCCTTAAAACCACAGATTTAAACCACAAAGGGAAACCTGCACCGCAGAGATCGCTGCGAACGCAGAGACTCTGTAAATCCTAGGTAGTCTTGCTATTTCTTTCTCTGCGAACCCTGCGTTCTCTGCGGTAAGTCGCCTGGAATGCCACGAGAGTCAATGGGTTGATTGCGGTGGGACACGGATCGACCAAGCGTCAAACAGTGAGTTGTAACGGAGGAGAAATACTCTACCCTCTACGGTGCGCACCTTGAAGTAATCTAAGGCGGGTTCGTTGGACTGAACCTCTCCCTCATACCAGCGATCAAGGATTTCCTCCACCTGCCAGCGGCGGTTCTGAAAGGTAAACGCTACTGGGCGCTCATTAGCGCGATAGCCACTATAGCATTCAACGTCTATACTCTCGTATGGCATCCTCGCCCTATCGCGGCTAACCTTCGACCCTTCGACAGGCTCAGGGCAGGCAGACTCCCCGGGACTACGCCCGGGACAGGCAGGTCGGGGAAAGCCGCTCCCACAGTTTCAAATTTTTCTGAGTAATGGAGTATTAGAGTACTATAGTGACTAGAAATTCCAAATAACAAATCACAAAGACTCAGGTTTCAGTGTTCAGCTCTATCAACTCTGACACCTGAAATCTCCTTAAGGTAGACTAATATCGCTTAGCTGTCGGTCGTAGAGTTTGCCTATTCCGTACTCGGATCGGCGCAGGAATCTCTCTTTGGCGGGTCCTATGATCTGCATTTCTGGATGTTCGCGTTGCACCTCTATGGCAAGCTTCATCTCCTTAGTGCAACCGGTGCTGTAGGTGGCGTCCTTACCAAGCCATTCCGGTGCTACCTCCCTATTCAGAAGCCCAAAACTTGTCTCAATATCTTCTACGGTCTGAAATCTCCATATATCGATTAAACCGCTCCGCTGAACCACTTCCCACATATACATGAGGTCGTCAGCGTCCATCCCAGAAACGAAGTGCTCGGCTGGATTGATAATAAAGCTCTTCTGGTATCCTTTCCGAAGGTGGTCTACATAAACTTTGAGAAGCTGAACGGCAGTCTCCATCTGCCCCGGGATGCTACCAATGATGGCGCTGTAGAAAATGACCTTATCACCGCGATCCTTTGCAGTAGTCATCTCACGGATGATACCATTGGCTTTTTCCTTGAGATCTTGTTCTGAGAACTTCACCGCCTCGGCATGTCTTGGTTTGTAACTTACAATCACCTCTTGTCCGTCAGGGCCCAATCGTACATTGAAAATATCCCTGGTAAACTGAAACGGGGTGGAAAATAGCCGCCGCCATTGTTCCTCGCCCTTGGATATGACCACATCGGCTTCTTTGAACATTCTGGCAAAGGTAGTAGAGGTGAGCAGAAAATTCAGACGTTCCTGAGTCCCATCGGAGATAATGAAAAGCTGCGTGTCCGTCTTGAGCCTCTCCAGCAGTTCATTCTTTGAGATAACCGGGTCTTTGATATGGTAAGCATCATGTACCTCCTGCATCAGCAAAGGGTCGTGCTCCACATCGTATCTGGTAACCTTATGGAGGTAGAACCCGTCCTTGACCACGAGAATAACCTTATGCCCCCAACCCAGGAGGAACCGTATGATCTTCAGGTCAACGACGATCTCCCCCGCATCATTGCATAGCCAGAGGATCTTCTTTGGAGGCTCGCTGCACGTACCAGGGGCCTCCTGGGGGCGCTGTAGATAGTCTTGCAGAGGCTTCACTCCATTTCCGCCCAATGGCCGATGCAAGATCTTGTTAAAGTCTACCTTTGACGGACCTGCCCCTGCCTCTCCGGTTTCCCAGAGCTCACTGGCAACACAGAGGTTGAGGAGCCTCCGCAATTGCAGTTTGGCCGCCTCCGACTTGAGGTCTTCAAGGCTCTCGAAACTCAGGATGGTTTGCTGGTCAATCCAGTTGAAGCTGTTCCAGAAGGTAGGGCCCGCCACCAATTCGTTCACCATCTTATTTCTTTGTACTTTAGCGGGGAAGTACGGGGTGTCGATCTTACTCTTATCAATGAAAATCTTAAAAAGCCTTTTTTCCAGGCGCGATGGGAGCAGGATATCGTCGTGTGTGTCATGTTCGAATTTGATTCGCAGTAATTCTGTCAGAAAAGTCCTTCGGGACTCATCTGCTATCAGGTCTTGGACCAACTGCTCTGCAACCTTCCACACCTCCTGATAACGGTCTTGGAGATACGTCTTGGACTGCCTTTTTAAGATAGCCTCGAATAGTTCGGTGGAGCAGGGATAGTAGACCGCATTCTCTGGCAAATGGACAACGAAACGCACCTGTTCTGGTGAGGCCACCTCGTCAGGTTGAGTTTCGAAATCCAGGTGGTTCTCGGTGAAAAAATTGGTTAACCAGGCGTCGGCTGAAGGGTCTTCCTCAGATTTAGGTATTGAAGCCGTCTCCGGCTGAAGAGGTTCAGCGGGTTCATACAACATCGCTCATGGCTCCATCGGATCGAATGAAATCAAAATAAATAGATGCACTCTTTGTGCCACAGCGGCAATCGATGAGCCGAAAAAAAATACATATCCCTTGTTTCCATAAATACTATTTATATTATATTTAATATAAAGCTAATAAAAACTACCTA
>CAMYLW010000037.1:16147-26042 GCA_947259475.1 Thermodesulfobacteriota bacterium | reverse complement strand
TCTTATACTCTTGTAGTAGTTTATGAGCCCGTTGGTGGAGGAGTCGTGAGAAAATATCGGCTCGTCCCCTTGGAGTTCGTTCTCAATCTTCTTGGCCAACTGTTTGCCCAGCTCAACACCCATCTGGTCAAAAGAGTTTATATTCCAGATGACTCCCTGGGTAAATATTTTGTGCTCATAGAGGGCAATGAGGAAGCCCAGGGTTTCAGGTGTAAGCTCTTTGAACAACAAAGAGTTGGAAGGTCTGTTCCCCTCGAAAGTCTTGGCGGGAATAAGGTTCTCCAGCTCCTCCCCCGAAAGTCCCAAGCCTTCCAGTTCGGTCCTGACCTCCTCTTTGGTCTTGCCCTTCATCAGGGCCTCGGTCTGAGCCAAAAAGTTAGAGATAAGAATGTCGTGGTGATTTCCCAGGGGGTTGAGACTTCTGGCAGGAGCCAGAAAATCACAAGGGATAAGCTTGGTACCCTGATGGATGAGCTGATAGAAAGCGTGCTGGCCGTTGGTGCCCGGCTCACCCCAGATTATCGGCCCAGTGGAATAATCTGTCCTCTCACCATTCCTGGTCACGCTCTTGCCGTTACTTTCCATGTCACCCTGCTGGAAGTAGGCCGGAAAGCGGTACATATACTGATCGTAGGGCAGGATGGCATGGGTCTCAGCACCAAAAAAGTTATTGTACCAGATACCGAGCAGTCCCATAATAACCGGAATGTTTTCCTCGAAGGGAGCTGTCCGGAAGTGCTCGTCAACCTTGTGCGCCCCGCTCAAAAGTTCTTCAAAACGGTCCATGCCGATCGCCAGAACAATGGACAGACCAATGGCCGACCACAGAGAGTAACGCCCACCCACCCAATCCCAAAATTCGAACATGTTGGCCGGGTCAATACCGAATTTGGTCACCGCGGCAGTGTTTGTGGACAAGGCCACGAAGTGCTTGGCCACGGCCGCATCATCTTTGGCTTCGGATAAAAACCACTCTCTGGCCGAAGTGGCGTTGGTCATGGTTTCCTGGGTGGTGAAGGTCTTGGAAGCAATAATGAAGAGCGTAGTATCGGGGCTGGTTTGCTTGAGGGTCTCCGCCAGATGGGTACCGTCTATGTTGGAGACGAAGTGTGAGCGCAAGGTGGGATCCGCGTAGTGCGCTAGCGCTGCCGTCGCCATCTGCGGCCCCAGGTCTGAACCGCCGATGCCAATATTCACCACATCGGTTATGGCTTTGCCGCTATACCCCTTCCATTCACCTGAACGTACAGCTTCGCTGAAGGTGCGCATTTTTTCGAGCACCCCATTGACTTCCACCATCACGTCTTCACCATCAACCAGGATCGTCCTCTTGGAGCGATTGCGCAGGGCAACGTGAAGTACCGCCCGGCCCTCAGTGTTGTTGATTTTCTCCCCCGCAAACATGGCCACAATTTTTTCAGCAAGCCCCGCCTGGCGGGCCAGTTCAATCAGCAACTCTACTGTTTTTCCCGTAATGCGGTTCTTGGAGTAATCGAAGAGTATGTCTTCGAGACCCAGAGAGAACCGCTCAAAGCGCTCGGGGTCGCGGGCAAAGAGGTCTCGCATGGGTAGACTACCCACTTCCAGATGGTGTTTTTCTAACGATTTCCAGGCAGCCAAGGAAGTGAGTTCAGTCATGTTCATTCCCCTCCAATCTTAGATTGCGGATGATAACGGGCTGGCTTGCTGGCCGCATCGGGAGCTATTCCTCACTTCATCTCCCTCGGCTGTCCCGTGGACGAGAGTACGCCGGTCCACAACTTGTCTCTGGGATCCATCTGCTTGCGCTTTGACACGGTCGCAGAAATAGGGACGTGGGTGAATTCATTTTTCCAGTAACCAACAACCATACTGGTCCGACCTGCCATTCCGGCGTGAACTGCATTATGTCCTAGCATGAGGCCAAACGCAGAATCGGGCGGGGTAGCCGGCATACTCCGGATGATGTAACTGGGGTCGATGTATTTAAGATTCGACTCTATTCCCTGTTCCTTGAAGTGGGCCGTGATCCGATCCTTGAGAAAGATACCGATATCTACAAGGCGAATGTTACCGGATGCATCTCGCTCCTCAGTTGTGCCCATCAAATCCTGCCCGGCACCCTCGGCTGCCACCACAACTGCGTGGCCCCTCTTTGCCAGCCTCTCTTGTAGTGCTTTGAGGAGAGCCTCAAGAGTGAAATCCACCTCAGGAACCAGACAAAAATTAACATCGCTATTGGCCAGGGTGGCATAGGCGGCGATAAACCCGGCATGGCGCCCCATCAGCTTCACCAAGCCGATGCCGTTCCTTGCCCCTGAAGCTTCTGCATGTGCCGAATAAATCGCCGTAGTAGCTTCGCATACGGCAGTCACAAAACCAAAGGACTGCTGCACATAGGAGATGTCGTTGTCTATGGTCTTCGGCACACCAATTACAGCAATCTTGAGTTTGCGCCGTTCAATCTCCTCTGCAATCTCCTGGGCTCCCCTCAGGGAACCGTCTCCTCCTATAGTAAAAAGCATACCCACGTTCATCTGTTCCAGTGTATCCACCATTTCAGGGACTTCCTGGGGCCCGCGGGACGACCCCAAAATAGTCCCCCCCTGCTGGTGGATATTCTGGACAATTTTCGGATTCAATTCGATGGGAACATGCCCGTGCCTGTAGGAAAGCCCCTCAAAGCCGTATGGAAATCCGAAGACGGTCCGCACTCCGTAGTGGTGGAACAAACTTAAAACAATTGCTCTAATAACGTCGTTCAAGCCGGGGCAAAGTCCTCCGCAGGTTACAATTCCGCACTTCAGCTTGGCTGGATCGAAATAGATTTTCTCTCTGGGGCCCGCCATCTCGAAACATGGTGGCTTTTTACCCGCCTCCTGGTAACGCTCGACCGTTTTCAAATTTCCGTGGTAGAGAACATGGGCATCATCAACAACGAAATTAACCCCAGACATGGGAGATGGGATGCGGCACTCCCCAAGTCTTGGCACGATAAGATCCAGATCGTTGACTTCCATTCAGGCCTCCTACGAGCTCTTGTTAGATGCAGTCACGGAGCATTGCATAATATCAAATTTCAAAAACCAAATCTTAGGGTGTCAGGTGTCAGGGAGTAAAAGAGAAAGCACTGAAACCTGTCGAAGATCCCGTCTGAAGCGAAGCGGCAGCGGGAAACACTGAAACCTCAGTCTTTGTGATTTGCTATTTGGAATTTTTAGTTACTCCAGCACTCCAGGTTGTTATAAGCTGCCTGCTGCCTACTGAGAAAGGGCAGCGTCAATGATCGCCTGCGCCTCTGCCTGAATTTCTCTTAGATGTTCCTGCCCCTTAAAACTCTCGGCGTAAAGTTTGTAAATATCCTCGGTGCCGGAAGGGCGCGCCGCAAACCAGCCGTTTTCAGCAACAACTTTTAGCCCACCTATTGGGGCGTTGTTACCGGAGGCGTGGGTGAGTTTGGCAACGATGGGCTCACCGGCAAGTTCTTCTGCCGTAACCATTTCGGCAGATAGTCCTTTGAGAGCCGTTTTTTGCTCCATGGTAGCGGGTGCATCTATACGTTCATAAATGGGACTGCCGAATTTTTCCTCAAGCTCTTGGTAGAGCTCCGCTGGATCCCTGCCGCTCTTGGCCGTAATCTCACAGGCAAGCAGATCCATGATAATCCCATCTTTGTCGGTGGTCCACACCTCACCGTTTCTTCTGAGAAACGATGCTCCTGCACTCTCCTCACCACCAAATCCGTACGAGCCGTCAATGAGCCCTTCCACAAACCATTTGAAGCCCACCGGCACTTCGGAAAGTCGCCGGTTCAGGTGCGCGCTCACCCGATCGATCATGGAGCTGGATACGAGCGTCTTCCCAACCGCAGCCTCACCTTTCCAATCTGTCCGGCTCTGGAACAGGTACCAGACCGCCACGGAAAGGTAGTGGTTGGGATTCATGAGCCCCCCACTTCCGGTCACGATACCATGGCGGTCACAGTCCGGATCGTTGCCGAAGGCAATGTCGAAGTCATCTTTCAACTTGATCAAGTTTGCCATGGCATACGGCGAGGAACAGTCCATCCGGATTTTGCCATCCTTGTCTACCGTCATAAAAGAAAAGGTCGGATCAACTTCCCGGTTCACAACTTCGAGGGAAAGTCCGTATTTTTCGGCAATGGGATCCCAGAAGTCGACAGCCGAACCACCGAGGGGGTCAACACCTATTTTGACACCCCCATTGGCGATGACATCCATATCGATGATATTCTTGAGATCCTCAACGTAGGGGGTTAGGTAATCATAGTTATAAGTGGTGTCGGCCCTTAGCGCCATTTCATAGGGCATGCGCTTGACATCTTTGAGGCCGCTTCCCAGAATCTCGTTGGCCCTGTTCTCAATGACCTTGGTTGTTTCAGTGTCAGCGGGCCCCCCCGAAGGCGGGTTGTATTTGAACCCGCCATCCTGAGGCGGGTTGTGGGAGGGAGTGATGACCACGCCATCAGCAAGCCCCTGCTTCTTGCCGCGGTTGTGGGTGAGAATGGCGTGGGAGATCACCGGGGTCGGCGTGTAGCCGAAACCCTCCTGAATCATGACTGTTACCCCAGCCGCGGCAAATACCTCAAGCCCGCTGGCTAATGCTGGTTCGGAGAGGCCGTGGGTGTCCTTACCCATAAATAGGGGGCCGGTG
Source organism: Thermodesulfobacteriota bacterium (assembly GCA_947259475.1). Classification (GTDB taxonomy): domain Bacteria; phylum Desulfobacterota; class Syntrophobacteria; order BM002; family BM002; genus BM002. The sequence continues at coordinate 21,389 of CAMYLW010000037.1, read as the reverse complement.
ATATTTTTGGCCTGCCTGTATTCGCAGATAGCCTGGCTGATGGCCAGGACGTGGTCTTCGTTGAAGCTATTATTCAGAGGTGATCCCCGGTGCCCAGAAGTCCCGAAACCGACCCGCTGGCTGGGGTCCGAGATATCAGGTTTATGGGTGTAGTAAGCCGAAACCAGCCTGGGAATGTTGACAAGCAGGGACCTGGGCGGAGGCTTCCCTGCCAGTTCGTGAACAGTCATCTCATATTCCTTAATTCCAGCCTTAAAACCTTACTGGCCGAATGAAAGCCTCCTTACCCGCATATTGGGCCGCAGTCCCTAGATCCTCCTCGATTCGCAGAAGTTGGTTATACTTCTCCACTCGTTCACCCCGAGCAGGGGCGCCAGTCTTGAGATGGCCGGTGTCCAGGGCCACGGTCATATCGGCGATGAAGCTGTCAACGGTCTCGCCGCTACGGTGCGACACGCAGGCTCCCCAACCTGCCCGCTGGCACATTTTTACCGCCTCAATCGTTTCAGTCACAGAGCCGATCTGATTGAGCTTGATCAGGGCGGCATTGGCGCTATTCTCGCGAATACCTCGAGCAATATATTCCACGTTGGTGACGAAGATATCGTCTCCGATTAGCTCAACCGAATCTCCCAATCGACTGGTGAGAACCTGCCAGCCGTCCCAATCATCCTCCGCCAGACCATCTTCCAGCGAGATGATCGGATAATTTTTCGCCAGCTTCTCGAAATATTCCACCATCTCCTCCGAAGAGCAGGTGCGGTTCTCCGTACGCAGGTTGTAAACTCCGTCTTCGAAAAACTCACTGGCGGCCGGATCCAAAGAAATACCAACCTCACTCCCGGGCTTGAGGCCAGCTTTCTCTATTGCTTTGACGATTAATTCTAAGGGCTCCTCGTTGGAGGAGACTTTGGGGGCAAAGCCGCCTTCGTCACCGACTCCCACATGGTGACCCGCATCCATCAGTACCGATCGCAGGGCGTGATATATCTCGCTGCCCCAGCGCAGCGCTTCCCGGAAGTTTTCGGCTCCATAAGGGGCGACCATAAACTCTTGAAAATCTGAGCCCTGCCAGCGAGCATGAGCGCCGCCGTTCATAATGTTCAGCATGGGTACTGGAAGGCGCACAGCATCGGGGCCACCAAGATACGCATAGAGAGGAAGATCAGCTGCCATTGCCGCCGCCCGGGCAACCGCCAAAGAGACACCCAGGATGGCGTTAGCCCCAAGTTTGCCTTTATTGGGAGTCCCGTCCAGCTCTATAAGCGTTTTATCAATGACCACCTGGTTACGAGCGTCAAAGCCTAGCAGGGTTTCGTTAATGACAGAATTGACATTCTCAACTGCTTTCAGCACGCCCTTGCCGCCATAGCGCTGAGCATCGCCGTCACGTAATTCCACCGCCTCACGGGCGCCGGTGGAGGCCCCAGATGGTACCGCCGACCGGGAAAAAACTCCACTGGCCAGACCGACCTCCACTTCCACAGTGGGATTACCCCGACTGTCCAAAATTTCGCGACCCACAATACTTGCGATTTCCCAATTCATTTCCCAAGACATATCCACCATCCTTTCTTCCAGCTTTACCCGAACGCTGTAAACCCGTACCGGCTAGAATCGTAAGGCTCGGGCCGAACGGTGCTGGCCTCGGCCAGGATCTCACCCACGGTGAAGTACCCCGCCTGCGGCGGACGAACTCTAGCGCGTTCTTGAAGTAGATCTGTACCGTTAGGGATTCGTAGTAGGGTATTCTGCCACAATCGGTTCGACTCAAACAATCCTCCGCTTGATTAATGCTTTTGAATTCTTGTAGTAATTGCTCACCGGGAAGTCAAGTGACAATGGGGTTAAGAATCCATTTTGCATTCGCTGGATCGTTTGAGTGAGGAGATAAAATCATGGAAGGTGGATGAAGAAAGGTAGATGACTTTTGTTTGCGGTCCAAAAGAGATCTCATCACCGTCTGCCAGATCATATGTCACATGCGGTGTTATCTTTTCGTCGTTGAGGAACGTACTGTTTGTCGATTGCAAGTCAGCCACGTAGGCACCGCTGGTGGATGAGGGAAAATACAGAAAAGCGTGAGCCTTGGAGATTGTCTGATTGTACAAAACGATATCATTGCTCGCCGATCGTCCTATGGTTATTACCCCTTCATTACTGTCAATCTTTTTCTTATTTACCTCTATGACTCTTGCTTCTAAGAAATCCGCAATCACAAGATCAATGGGAAATTGATTCGAAGCTTCTAAAACATCTATTTCATTTGTGCTGAACTGAAAGATAACATCGTTGTCAAAATCCATGCGGGCTCTTTCAACAAAGAAACCCCTTGGATAGGTCTCCAAGAACTGCGGTCGTGATAATTCTTCCATGGCTGTCAGGTAGTGGGCAAGCCTTTTGTATCTGATCTTGCCGGCAACTTCTGTTTCATCGGCCCGGGTAAATTCTTTAAAACTTTTTATAAATTGGATCCCAACACCTTCATTTTCTTCATCGATCCTGGTAATAATTCCGGGGCCTTCCATTTCAACGGCGGAGTATTGCTCCGAGAAAATCGAGGGGAGAGATATGGCGACAGAAACCTGATCGTCAGGCTTGAAAGTATGCCAATCCTTGGTTCTGATGAATGTCCCGACCTGGCTGATATTTTCAGTCATGCCCTCTATAGAAAAGGTCTTTTCTGTCATTGATAGCTTGGCAGGAAAGTGCCCGGTACACCTCATATACTCCCGATTATGTCGGATTTCCTTAACATCTTTGCTGGTGGTGCCAAGGTCAGCCATAGGGTCGGTTCGCAGACGAATGTTACCCCGCACCCTCAGTGATTTGAGAAAGGTTTCGGCTTCGAGATAATTCCCCTGTGATTTATGTAAGTCGGCAAGATTACCTAAAATTTGAGACAGTTCAGAATGATCCTGTCCCAGGGCGTATTTCTTAATTGCCAATGCACGTTCAAAAAAAGATTCAGCCTCAGAGTATTTCCGCTTGGCGAGATTGAGCAGCACAAGCTTGTTCAAGTATTGGGCTCTATCAGAATGATCCGGCCATAGCTCTTTTCCTTGACGCTGAGTTAGTGTTTGCTCGAAAATGGCGGCCTCAGCTTCTTTGCCTTGTGAATAGCAGATTAACGCCAAATTATTAAGAGATTCCGCAACATTAGGATGATCTGGCCCAAATACTTGCTCTGCAAACTCAAGTGTCTCATTCGCCACTTTAGCAGCTATTGAATACCACCCCTGTTGATAGAAGGCTACGGTTCTCGCAGTGATATTATTCCATTTATCATCTAATTTCATATAGTTAACCTATAAATAAAGCCGCGCCAAAGTTTGTAGCAGTTCGCCTAAAGAAGTGCTCTGGTCCTTCGGTGCTTACTCCCAGAGCAAGAAAAATGCCAAACTACTGGAAAAATGCACAATGCCCAAGAGTCCCATGGATAAGGTTCTTCAGACAGGGATAAACGGCTCGGCCAGGGGGCAATTCCCCTATTCGAATAGCTAGCCCGTATAATGAACCACACCCGGGAGGTATACAAAGAAAGACACAGGGGAAAGGTTATTGGGGATTGTGGATTGTGGATTGCGGATTGAAAATAATAAAAAAGGATTCGTTACTTTGCTCGGCATTATGACGGCCTGAGGAGGCCTGATTGAAGATTCACCGCAGAGGCACAGAGGACGCAGAGGAGGGTGATGTTTCCCTGGCTCCGCCGCAGGCGGAACGGCCAGAGAAAAGAGCCTCATTGTTTATCTGCAAACAAGGTTTTGAAGTAAGGATGGCTGGTGCCTTTTTCAAAAGTTTTGTGGCTGAGGATACCCTCAGTGTTGAAAAAAAGGGCGAGCGAATCATAACGGACGAGGGTCCCATAGGCAGCCATACTGAGGTTTCCTCTGATGATTTCGCTCAAGGGAATTCCCACTTTTATCCTGTTTCTGTAGAGCAAAGCCCTCTCGTAGACAAGAAGGTTCTCCACCCCTACTTTGGCTACCTTGTCGGGGGCACCGAGTATAGAAAGCGCCTCCTCTAAGGTTGTCTTGCCCACTTCTAATTCCTCTTTCGGGACATTCACCTCATCTCCTTCTACGTACTTGGCGATTTGATAGGTGACACAACCTGCCAAGAGCACATTTATCAGAATCACCATCGATACGAAAAAACTATTAATCCGGAAGTCCATATTTCGCCTTTTCAGCATCAAGACTGAGGCCATAGTGAGTCAAAGTGTCTTCCAAATCAAAGAAGAAAACCAGTTGGTCATGTTGCTTTTCAACATTGCCAAAGGTGAGTAGAACCAGCCAGCACACGGTGCCCTTGGTCACAGTGCGCTTGTAAACATAGGCATTGCCATTGGCCAATTCCACCACTTTACTTGGGGCTCCGAATATCTCGGTCACCTCTGTCGCTTCGGTCTGGCCCGGAACTAGTTTGTCAAGTTCCGTTGAGTCAAACGGCCGGAACTCCTTGTTTTTTCCGAAGACCATACAGCCAGACAACAAGGTAGTGATCACCAAAACAGTCAAGATGTAAAGTTTTATCCTCATCAAATGTTCTCCAGCGATTGTTTGCTTATCAAGCCAGAAACTCTTGGAAGAACCTAAGCGGTAGAGCGTGCGTTCTTGAGCATGGCAATGGGCTTGGCCATATCCAAAACGTGGGTGTGAATCGTCTGGACAGTAGTTCCAGGAGTCCCCATCAAGAGATGGCATCCGTCTATGGCTGCCTTTAGACGGCAGCCCAATCCTAAAAATGTAACATTGGCTATCCCTTCAAGCAAGGGGAGCGCTGTGATGTCAGAACAGCCTCCCAGGGCACCGCCAGATTGAGGTAGTTCCATCCTGCCGCCCCTTACGTAATTTACCGCATAGAGCAACCACATGACCTGTTCGCTGTCTGCCGTAAAGACCACGACCTGGGGAGTTTCCTGAAAGGAAGACAGAGGTGCTATCAGGGCGGCCTGGGTCTTGCCTTGTTCCAAATAGGTGGACTTGAGGATGGTCTCGGCAGAGGCCTCTTCAGAGCCGAACAGTCCCACGCCGTATTTCTCCAGAACTCCATCGTCTAGATAGGCTTCCATGTCTTTCTCGAATCCAAGAACAGCAGTCCCGAGCTTACATCCCATGCGCTCCTTCTCGAGAAGAAGGGTTCTGCCTTCCCCTGCCAATACCAGGGCCTGACAATAGCTCTTGAAGTCCCCCTCGCTGAAGGGAACGTCTGCAGGCAAGTGATCTTTTTCCGCATA
>CAMYLW010000037.1:0-16135 GCA_947259475.1 Thermodesulfobacteriota bacterium | reverse complement strand
GAAATTTTCTGGAAATCGCTCATGACAAACCTCGCCGATTCTGCTGCTTACTAAGGCTAGCTCAATTGGAATAATTATTTAAATTACGAGAGTATTATTTATTACAATATTTTGGGATTGTTGGAAATGATATCGTTAGCGAATGTTGCTCTTCCGCCTCGGTATATGAGAAAGTGTAGTAGAGGTTCTGATTGATGACATCTATTGCATGTCAGTCAACGGTCTGTTTTTTCTTCTCATAGTGCTGTGCGACAAAATATTTGATGAACTGGCGAACATTACCTGAAGCCCTGGTGAAGCGAACACCCATCCCACACGGAGGTATATCTTTCTCATCGCAGTGTACCTGCAACCAGGCCACTTCGACGCGGGCACTCAGAGTACTATGATTGGGAGCCATGATATGAAGCATGAACCGCTCTTTCGGCCTCAATGGCCTTTCACAACGTATAAAGGCTCCATTGGCGCCGATATTTTCCATCTCTGCGACTATGCCCCCGTCAGTATGTTTAACCACAGCAGGCCAATCCACGGGTACCCTGCGGTGGCGGCGTCTTTCTCTTCCCATAAGCCACCTCCTTCGCAATGGAGGGATTGTTTCTATTATTATTTCTGGAACGTTCTCAAGACAATAGGAATGGCTTCTATCAGAGTAGATAAAACTTGTCAAGCATCCCGCTAAAACCATAAAATACGCCTTAACGTATAGATAAAACACAAAAAAAGGCTGATTCTTTTTTGCCTCTGCCTTTGTTCTCTACTTGGAAATGGTTACGTTGAAGGGCTCAACAATTGAGGATTATCATATGGTTTCGATAATGTATTGAAAATCACTGACACCGGGCCGGTCCAGTGCCGTAATCTGCGACCTCAATTCTTTTTACGCTTCCCCCCTTGAGAGTAAGAATTTTCATGAATCTCGCCGAGCCCGTCATTCCGGACGAGCCCGCCTAGGCGGGCGAGATCCGGAATCCAGTGAAAGTCCAATATTATTAAATTTTTTCTGGATCCCGGCTCGCGTCCCGCTTTTCGGGACTTGGCCGGGATGACGAATTGCGACACAGTCTCTTGAGGGAAGAGGGTACATGTAGCTATCGTGCGGAGTTAAATAAATATGCTTAATGAGAATATTTGTTGCGGCCTTCGCTAGCCCGGAAGGACGGTCATATCCACGGTCGGAGCAGCCGATTCATGAGTAATCCGGGCTAGGATGCTTCGCACCTCGTGTTGATTCTTAATTGACCTGTGAGGCGTAACCATGTTGACATGGGTGGACTCGACGGTTAGTTTTCGTAGGTCAAGATGGACCTATTATTAGTACTCAACAAGAACACAGGATAATTTATCCATTAAGGGGACGATTCTTAGTGAACAGCCAAATAGCAAGTAGAAAGAGAGTACTCCTTCTTTTCCTGCTGTTTTTGAGTCTATGGTTAATTTTTGCCAGTTTTACTCCTAAAAAACAATACCTGGGCAAGAAAGAGCCTGTACCAAAGGCTAAAAACATTATCTTTATGGTTGCCGACGGTATGGGTCTCGCCCATGTAACTGCCGCCCGGATTTTCAAAAACGGGCCGGACGGGGAAAGTCTTCACCTGGAGACCTTGCCTACCATTGGTTACCAGAGGACCCATTCGGCAAGTGATTCATTGACCGATTCTGCTGCTGCCGCTTCCGCCTGGGCCAGTGGTGAGAAATTCCGCAATGGAGAGATCTCTTGTCATGACGACGATCAAAATGGAAGATGCGAGCCAGCACCTGGCCCTACCATCCTGGAGATTGCCAAGGCAAAGGGGAAAGTAACAGGCTTGGTGGTCACCTCAACCGTTACCCACGCCACTCCAGCCGCCTTCGGTTCCCACGTTCCATCGAGGCGCTGTGAGAAAGAGATTGCCCGGCAATACATTCAGGTTGCTGAAGTGGATGTAATCCTCGGGGGTGGCCAAAAGAAATTCAAATCCACTGAAAAACAGGCCGACGAGTGTGGCACCTTCGGCGACTTCACTGCAGATGCGGAGAGGAAAGGCTATCAAGTCATTTACACCAAGAAAGCACTGGACGGTGTTGTGGCAAAGGGCTCAAGAAAGATTTTGGGGCTTTTTACTTTAAAGGGGAAAACCCCGGAACTTTTTCGTCTCTATCCAGAGGAGTACTACCAGGCTGAAGAGCCCACACTTCCCCAGATGACAACAGCAGCTCTTGAGACTGTAGAAAAAGACGAGGATGGTTTCTTTCTTTTAGTGGAAGGATCTCAAATCGATTGGGCCAGCCACCGTAACGATGTTGCCTACCAGATCGCTGAAACCCTAGCTTTCGACGAAGCAGTGAAGGTGGTACTGGATTGGATCAATGAGAAGCCAAATCGAAGGCAAAACACCCTGGTAATTATCTCAGCCGATCATGAGACCGGTGGCTTTGCGATCAGTGGTGCCAGAGGAAGGAAATACAAACGCGGTGATATAGTTGATCATCGTTGGACCAGAAAAGGACACACGGCCGAGGATGTGGTAATTTGGAGTCAAGGGCCTGGAAGCAAATTTCTGGGCAGGGCTGTCGACAACACCGATCTCTACCAGGTCATGCTGAAAGTTCTGAAATAAAATCCTCAATCGAAGAATACAGTAGTCAGGAGACAGGTGTCAGGTGTCAGGTGTCAGGAAAAAAAATATAGGGCATAGCGTAATCCAATTTGTTCTATATACTCCATGCTCCATGCCTTCACAAATCCGCAATCCCAAATCTGCAATCTAAAGGTGTCCATATCTATCCAATGCCTCAATGAGGCCCATGCCCTGCCGAATATCTTCTCGCGCCTTGGAGTCCTTGTCAGCCCATTTGGTAACCTGAGCTTTGATTTCGTCAACGAATGCGGCTGCAACGATAATCACCCCATCATCATCAGCGACAACTATGTCACCAGGCGTCACCGTCACCCAATCCTCCAGAGCTCCACGGACCCGGATGGGGACTTGACGATCGGATACGCGCCAGCGCCCGATAGCCTGGGCCGGCGTGCGGTAGCGCACCATCATGGCCAGTTCCAAGGTCCTCAGGTAAGCCACATCTCTCACCCCTCCGTCCACTACCACTCCAGCGCAACCTCTTGCTTTCATGGCCTCGGTCAGCAAATCGCCAAAGCAGCACACCCCTTGGATATCGTTCCCGGCCCATACCGGCACAACGCCAGGAACCATGGCATCTATGGCGGCCAGTTTGGCTCGATCGCCACCTCCCGACCAGCGGTGCGACTCCCCGGTAATTGTGTAGGCTGGACCAATGAATCTTACACCCGGGCCCGGTATGGGAAAAAGAGAGTTGTCCAGGATCGGCGGCAAAAGATCCATGGTATCGAACACATCAGAAATAACTGCCGTGCCGGCCTTCATCAAAGTATGCAGAGATACTTCCATTTGTTGACCTCCAGAGTTAGCTGAAATTCCAAACTCCAAGCACCGAATCCTAGGGTTTCAGGTGTCAGTGTTCAGGGTTCACCCTTTATTTTTCTTGTTCCTGACACCTGAAACCCTAATCCTTGTGATTCATTGTCAGGAGATTATTCTGGACGAATCACTCTCATTTTAGCGTCAATTAATTCCTTATGAGTGAGACGCAGCAGATTAGCCAGTTTGTGGACCAGATAATCTTCATGTCTGTCAAGCTTGCCATCCGTAAATATGACCCTCCAAACCATCTCAATGATCTGAATCTTTTCATCCGTGGAATAATTCTGATTAATAAGCCTTGAAAACCTCCACAGGTCAATACTTCTCTTTAGCTCTTCACCCGCAGCTTCAATGAGCGCAACAGCATGTTCATCGGACAGATCATAATCTTTTTTTATAATATTGATGATACTCTCTCTTTCTGACTCGCTGAACTCGCCATCTATATGAGCCATCTCGAGCAAAAGAGCACATGTTGCTATCCGGACATCATGAGATGTGGTTTCCTTCTCAGCTTTAGAAACGTCACTCCTGCTCTTGCCAAAAAACTTCTTCACGAGATCAATCATATCCTGGATTACCTCCTGGTACTTCGGTAAAGAATCTAGCAGCCAGTAGTCGATAGGAACTCAATCGTCATTTCGCATTTCTCAATACTTATTTCGAAATCCCAAATCTCAAGCACCAAATCTCAGGGTTTCAGATTTCAGGTGTCAGGTGTCAGGAAAAAGAAACAAAGAAGTTAAAAACTGAATTCTAGATTCTAACTCCTGACTCCTTCTTTTTGGTGCCTAGTTCCTAGTCCTTAGTGCCTAGTTTCTGCCCTATGCTCTATGGCTCTTACTACGAAGTAGACCCCCACAATGACCATAAGCACCGAGGAGATCTTGTAGATCACATCTCTTCTTTTCAGCCAGCCGAGATCGGCAAGCTTTGCGACCAACAGCAGGGCAACCACCGTCCCCAGGCCAAATGACAGCATGAGTCCCACACCAATGAGTAGCCCCTCCAGGGTGCTCTGGGTATCCATGCCAGCCCCCGCCGCAGCAAGAAGGGCCGTATACACTGGCCCGCATGGTAGCAGGCCCAGCAGCATTCCTAACGGATAGTATGTCCCCGTTGATCTTGCTTCAGACAGCTTACGAAACCCTCGTGATAATACACCCTGGGGGTTGTAATAATCCCCGAAAATTACGCCCAAGGGTATCCAGCCGGCCATGGCAAGCCCCATCACCACAATGAGGATGCCGGTAAGGATCATCACGCCTTTCTGGAGGCTGGCAATGCTAGCGACTACCCGGGTAAAGGAACCGCTAGCTCCCATAACACCTCCGAGTAAGCCATAGGTGGTGATCCGTCCACCATTGTAAAGCAAGTGAGGGACAAGTACCGACCGCCCCTTCAAGCTGAGAGAAAGGGAGACGACGATCGGCCCGCACATGCCGATGCAGTGACCAAACCCAACAGTAAGGCCTGTGGTAAAAAGGACGAAATATATCGTTTCAGTAGATAACATCAAAGACAAACTCCACCGAACCCACATCGGGAATCGTAACCTTAGCCTTCCAGGTCCGGCGGCCGCTGGGGCAGCGGACGATGACTCCTTCACCCCAGTAAACCACTTCTCCAGCCGGCTTAAGAATAACCCGGTTTCTCCCCATATTCATGCCAGGCATACCTAAATCAATGTAAGGGGCGGCCACAGGATTCTCACCCGCAAAAGTGACAGTAAAAGTGAGGTCGTGCATTGCTTTTACCGGTTTCGGCTCAATATCCAGGCTCACCTTGGTTCCAGATATATGGGCCCTGCACGGTCCGGCGTGGACATCGCAGTCGACCTTTGGTGGTTCACCCTTCCCGCTGCTGCTGGTGGGGCAAACAGGAAGCATTATCAGAGTAAAAACCGCGGCGAACAGTCGAACTTTGAAATTTGATTTCATGGGAAAGCCCCAAACTAAGTGCCTAAAGTGAGCTAAAATGCCTAAAATTAGTGCAACTGGCCAACTAGGGCAAAGAATATAGTAGAACCACTTCTATTTCTCAACCAATAACGTGTGGGGCTCGACCCAACACGCTATCTTCATTGTCACTTGGTTTCATCGCAACCAAAGGTTGCTCCTACATGACATGTATCAATTAAGATGATTATTGTAGGAGCAAGCTGCGCTTGCGATAAGAGCTAGTCTCAAGATCCTTGTTCGCTTTAATTTAAGACATTTTAGACACTTTAGCTCATTTCAGTTAGCTCCTGGTTGCATAGGCTAAATTCGTACCTATATTGGAGGAACTATACGCAGATTGAATTGTTGCATTGCAGAGATTTTTACTCGCAACTCCAGCACAGGAGGTCTCAGATGGCACGTTTGCTCTATATAGAATCTTCACCACGCAAGGAAAGGTCTGCTTCGATTGAAGCTGCAAGAACCTTTATAAGCGAATATGAACGCACTCACCCGGAAGACGTAGTTGAAATCCTGGATCTCTGGGCAACTCACCTTCCTGAGTTCGATGGGCATGTTATTGATTCAAAATATGTCATCCTTCATGGTCTGGAGCACACAGAGGAACAGAGGCGGGCCTGGAAAGCTGTAGAGGATGTGATCGCCCAGTTTACCGGGGCGGACAAATATCTCTTGTCACTGCCCATGTGGAATTTCGGCATCCCCTACAAATTGAAACACTACCTCGATGTGATCGTCCAGCCTGGATACACCTTTAGCTTCAGTCCTGAAGAGGGGTACAAGGGTCTTATGACCGGCAAGCCCATTGCCACCATCTACGCGCGGGGTGGCGCTTACGGTTCCGGTACCGGCGCGGAGAGCTACGACCTGCAAAAAGCTTATCTGGAGCATATCCTGACATTCATTGGCTTCAGTGACTTTCAGACCATACTTGTCGAGCCCACTCTGGTATCTCCTGAAGCTAAGGAAAAGATTATGGAAGCAGCCAGTGAGCAGGCCAAGGCTGTTGCGGCGGGCTTTTAATATTTTGCTGCAATGGCCATTAGGCACCAGGCACTGAGAAGCGGGCAGCGGACAGAAAAGATGCTGGAGGTTAGAGGTTTGAGGCAATAAACCCTACGAAGCAAATGAATAGTGCCTCCAACCTAAAGCGGAGCGCTCCTCCAACCTCCAACTCTATGCTCTATGCCTCACTGGCAACTGACTACTGGCTACTTCTTTATATACTTTGACACTAGGCGCGTCTGGACAATCGCGGGGGACTGGAGTATTATGCCTGCGGTGTAGAACCCAGAATCTTTCAGAACCAGTGGAACACGAGTGATGTGAACGAGGAGGGCTTGATGTCAGTCATTACAATTAGCAGGGAATGTGGTGTGGATAGCGAAGAAGTGGCATCTCTTTTGGCGAAAAACCTGGGTTGGGAATACATCGGTAAACGGTTAGTGGCGAGGATTGCCGGGGAATTACGTATTTCTGAAAGCGAAGCTGAGACGTTTCTTCAGGATGCGCAATCGCGTCTTCTGCGTTTCGTGGATCGATATACTTGCTCGCTGATACAAAAGGTGGTTGATCACGAGCATGGTTGCTTGGACGACGAGAGCTACTTTAAAACCGTCAAGAAATTGGTAGAAGATGTGTATGAGGATAAGAATGCCATTATTCTCGGCTGGGGTGGGATGTGTCTTTTGCGGGATAAACCCAATGTGCTTCATGTTCGGCTGATCAAAGATGAGGCAGGAAAAATTGACACCATCATGAAGCGTTTCAAGATTGACCAAAAAGCAGCCAAATATCACATCGACAGAGAAGAAAAGGATTCAAAAAGCCTGATCAAGCACTATTTCAAGGTAGACTGGAATGACGCTTCTCTTTACGACTTGGTTATCGACATGGGGAAGACTACCGTTGAGGATGCCGCAAACACTATCATTGAAAATCTTAAACTCAAGACGTCCTAACCCTACCGTGGCCTTGGACCAGAATAAAATACTGTAAACCTTTGTTTCAGTTGAAGAATGCTCAAGAGCTACAAATCATTACCGACCACCCTTGTGGCGGACTATATTGTCCGGCCCGCCGAATCCTTCTTCAAGAAAGAGGCTTCCAGCAGTGTGCTATTGCTCCTGGCCAGCCTTATTGCAGTGGCCTGGGCCAATTCCTCATTTGCCCCTGCTTACCACCACCTTTTGCACACAGATCTCACCCTAGCGCTTGGTGAACTCCGCATCACCAAGTCACTCGTCCACTGGATAAATGACGGTCTCATGACCTTTTTTATTTTTGTCGTGGGATTGGAGATCAAACGGGAAATTCTCGTGGGCGAACTTTCGTCCCCCAAGAGTGCCCTTCTACCTGTTGTTGCTGCCCTGGGTGGGATGCTCCTTCCCGGCGCCATCTATTTTGTGCTCAATCGTGGCACCGCCACGGCAAATGGCTGGGGAATACCCATGGCCACCGATATCGCCTTTGCTTTGGGGGCCATTGCCGTGTTCGGTAGGAAGCTGCCTGTGGGCCTCAGAGTCTTTCTTTCTGCTTTTGCCATTGCAGACGACCTGGGAGCAGTAATCATTATCGCTTTCTTCTACACCAAAGAGATCGTCTGGAGCTACCTGATTATCTGCATTTTTTTCGTCTTGGGACTTGTTGTCGCCAACCTCCTTTGGATCAGGTGGACGCTCCTTTACGCCCTTCTTGGTCTTGGCATTTGGATTGCTGTGCTCGGCTCTGGAATTCACCCCACTGTGGCAGGATTTGTGGTCGCCATGTTCATTCCGGCTCGGGGCAAATATGACACTGATCGATTCGTCAAAAAAGTCGGGAAAGTCCTGGATGAGTTCCACTGTGAGGAACAAAGCTGCGGCTATTCAATCCTCTTGAACCAAGGACATCTCAGTGCTGTACACGCACTGGAACTGGCCTGTCATGAGGTGGAAACTCCTTTGCAGAGGATGGAGCATTCCTTACATCCTTGGATTGCTTTCGGGCTCTTGCCAGTCTTCGCCTTTGTCAACGCTGGACTGTCTCTCAAAGGAATAAATGTCGCCAGTGTCCTTGCTCAGCCCCTCACCATTGGTATCGCCCTGGGGCTGCTGGTTGGAAAACCGGTTGGCGTTACCTTGTTTTCCTTTCTTGCTGTCAAAACGAACATAGCGGTACTCCCAGCCGGGGTCAGGTGGTCGCATATCATTGGAGCCGGGATGCTCGGAGGAATAGGTTTTACCATGTCGTTGTTCGTCTCCAACCTCTCCTTCGTCTCACCAGATCTACTCAACTACTCCAAGCTGGGAATCCTTTTGGGCTCTATTCTCTCGGCCGCAGCGGGACTTCTGTTTTTTGCGTATGACTGCTCTTTGCAAAGCAAACGGGAAGCAGCCTCGTCAACGTAATCAAAGGCAACGAATGTTCCTAGAGTATGACCTCAGGGACGGTCCTATCCACGGCCGCAGCAGGCTATTCGTCTAACATTCGGGGCAGAATCACTTTGATCTATCTCCGTGAACTTGGTTCTGAGCGCTGGACACTCTAGAAACAGATATAAACGCTTCTCCAGGTCCGCCTTCCGGTATTCCTCCACAATGCTCTCAGTGCTCCTCATTGCTAACCCTCCATTTTCCTGAAGTATTTTACGATGGCATCTACAACGGATTCTTCAGTTAAGATCCGCTTGTGACCTAAACCCTTGGTTGTATGCAAGGAGATATTTTGAAATTCATTTGAGAGTTCTTTTGAGTCAATATATGGAATAGTTGGGTCATGTGTGTCGTGAACAATAAGAATCTCTGAGTTGATTTCTTTTAATAGTTTTACTGGGTTGTCTCGCTGCATATCGTAGCCAAACTGATCTTCATATTCCCCTATCAGTTCTTGATAGATGTGTGTGGGCACACCAACATGAGCAAAGAAATAGTTCAGGACTTCCGCAAATCTTAGAGCCGGGGCTATGAGGACAGCTTCCAGTGGCTGGTTTTCCTTGGCAATGCTGTTGACCGTAGCAGAGGCTCCCAGGGAGTGAGCAATAACGCCCTGGATCTTGTAGCCATTTGAGGAGGTCAAGAGTGTCCTTATGGTGTCGGTAAACTCAAAGTAACTGGATGTTTTCCCCTGAGACACCCCGTGACCGGGAGCGTCATAGCCGATTACCGAATATCCTCTTCGTATTTGTGGTTCAATAAAATGATGTAATTGAATGCCCCTTCCATTCCAGCCATGAGCCAAAAGGATACTGGGGCCGCTGCCCCATTTCCAACATTGTACGGTTTTATCATGTACTGACAGTTGAAATGATTCGCCGCTCTCAAGATATTGTTTTTCTACAGGAGTTATCTTGTACGTGGCTGGAGTGAAGAACACCTTTTTGACAAGCAGTTTTGTGAGTGTGGGGGTAAAGTTCCACAGCAAGTCCAGAAAACCGTGAACAGCCTTCTGTCTGATCTGGGAAAGACGAACGTTCGTGCTTATGCATTTTTGATGAAGTATCCTGGTTGTCATCTTCTTTCTCCTACAATTGATCTGTGAATGGAAATGAAATACAGCGGGCTTTCTAGGCGACCTTGTACATGAAGAAGGATGGGTTATTTATAATTAGCCAGAAGCCTCTCTAAAGCTATTTCCTGCCTCTTCTTAGTTTCAGAGTCGTCAAGCAATTTGTCATACAGGTGAAAACCGAGTAAGAGTGAATAAAGGTCAAAGGCGAATTGCTCACATTCAATACCCTCTCTAAAGTCACCAACTTTTATCGCTGATTCAGCTATTCGGCAAAGGCAAGCGATCCAATCTCCTTGTTGGCCCAGAAGGCAATTCCTTACTTTTCCTGGCCTGTCGCTATAGTCCGTGCTGGCAGTGACGAAAATACAGCCTCCGGTCAAGTTGTCGCTCCACTCTATCCAGTTATTGACCAAGGCTTTGATTCTGGGGATGCCGGCCTCAGTTGCCAGAGCCGGGACAATGACATCTTCTGAGAAAATACGAGCGGCGTAATCCAATATTTCGATCTGCAGATTCTCTTTCGATTGAAAATGAGCGAACAACCCACTCTTCGACATGTCCGTCTTTTTGGCAAGAGCGCCGATGCTTACGCCTTCAAGACCTAATTGGCTTGCCATTTTTTGTCTCTTTTCCCTTTGCCATGACGCATAATATAGCACGAACGTTCGTTTTGTCAAGTCTTTTTTTTATCCCCCCTGCTTTTGGGCTAACATCATTGACACCAGTGAGTGAGGCGGGTTAACGTCAAGCAGAAATTCAGAGATTTAGGGATTCAGAGATTTAGGAATTTTGGCATTGTGGAGGAACATCATGGCCCCAACAGATAACAACTGGTCTCGGAGAGATTTTCTGAAAGCCGCTGGAGCTGCTGGCGTGGGCTCGGTTATTGCGCCCATTGAAAGTCTGGCTGACTCTGCCGATGAGCCGCGGGCGATGCCTACCCGGCCTTTCGGAAAAACTGGAGTAAGAGTGCCCATTCTTGCTTCTGGCGGCAGTATGGATATACAACAGCTGATGCTGCGTCAGGCCATCAAATGGGGAGTGACCTATTGGGATACAGCTAATTCCTACTATGGCGGCAATAGCGAAAGGCAAATTGGCAAATACCTGGGCAAGTATCCTGAAGACCGCAAGAAGATCTTTCTGGTGACAAAGTCCCACGCCTGGACTGTCGACGGCATGACAAGAGATCTCAATACATCGCTGGAAAGAATGAAAACAGACTATATTGACCTCTTCTTTTTACATTCTGTCCGCAATATTAATGAATTGAATGACGATATTAAGGGTTGGAGTCAAAAGACCAAGGCCGGGGGAAAGATCAGATTTTTCGGTTTCAGTACTCACAGGAACATGGAAAAATGCATGCTAAAGGGTGCGACTCTTGGATGGATTGACGGCATTATGATGTCGTATAATTATCGGCTAATGCATACCGATCACATGAGGAGAGCGGTGGATGCATGCGCAAAGGCTGGCGTTGGCCTCACCGCCATGAAAACTCAAGGCGGCGGCTCGGTGAGAACTAACACTGAAAACGAGTTAACCCTTGCCGGGCGATTTTTGAAAAAGGGTTTTACCGACGCTCAAGCCAAACTCAAGGCGGTCTGGGAAAACCCGAATATTGCCAGCATCTGCTCAGAGATGCCGAACATGACCATTCTCATGTCTAACGTGGCCGCAGCGTATAACCGGACCAAACTTTCCAGAAAAGATCTTAGGTTGTTGCGTCATTATGCCCAAGAAACCGGTGCAGATTATTGCGCAGGTTGTACTGACCTTTGCGAGTCGACCATCAGGAGCGATGTTCCCATTGGCGATGTGATGCGTTATCTGATGTATTGTCGCAGTTACGGCGACCGCCATCGTGCTACAATGCACTTTAACGAGCATCATGCAAATAATTCCTGTAGGAGCAAGCTCCCTCCGGGCCGTAGGCCCCTCCAGGCCGGAGGCTGCTGGCGATAAATAAAAGGATAGCTCTTAAGTCCTTTCATTTTAGACATTTTAGGCACTTTAGCTCACTTTAGTTCATTTGAGACGGTGCCTCTGTGGTGAATCTTCAACCAGGCTTCCTTGGTCCAATCTAATACAGAGTAAAGTAAATAGTCGTATGAGAAATACTAAATGGATCAGATCGTAGTTCTCGGTGCCCGACAGCACAACCTCAAAAATATTAATGTCCAGATCCCCCGGGACAGCCTGGTGGTAATCACCGGAATCAGTGGCTCGGGCAAATCCTCCCTCGCCTTCGACACCCTTTATGCTGAAGGTCAGAGGCGCTATGTGGAATCCCTCTCTTCCTACGCCCGCCAATTTCTGGAAAGGATGGACCGGCCTGAGGTTGATTCGATCGAAGGTCTGAGTCCGGCTATTGCCATTGAACAAAAAACCGCCGGTAGGAACCCCCGCTCCACCGTTGGGACTATAACTGAAATCTACGACTACCTCAGAGTTCTCTTCGCCAGGGTGGGCCAGCCGCACTGTCTTGGCTGCGGTGAAAAAATCCAGGCCATGACCATTCAGCAAATGGTGGACTCCGTTCTTGACCTTCCCGAGGGTACCAGGATTCTTATCCTGGCCCCACTGGAGAGCCACGATCGTGATCAGCCAAAGCGTCTTTTCAGCCGGCTCCGCCGTGAAGGATTTGTCAGGGTCCGCGTGGATGGTACTGTTTTTAATCTCGACGAGCAGATTCAGCTATCCAGTGATGTGACCTCTCGCGTTGAAGTGGTGGTAGACCGGCTTTTGGTACGGGCGGACGCCCTGCGGCGGGCCACAGATTCCATGGAACTTGCCCTCCGAACCGGGGAGGGCAGAACACGAGTGGCTATCCTTGACGGCGAGGAGCGGGATTTCAGTGACCAACCTTTTTGTTATTCCTGCAACGTGAGAATGCCGGGGCTCTCTCCCCAACTTTTCAGTTTCAACAATGCTCTAGGTGCCTGCCCTGAGTGTTCAGGGCTTGGAATCATGGAAATATTTGATCCCGAACTTGTGGTACCTGATACCGGTCTCAGCCTTAAAGATGGCGCTATTGCTCCATGGTCCCAAAAGGGCTCGGTTTTGTTTCTCGACCAGCTGGAAGTGCTCGGCCAAGAATATCATTTTGACATTCACACCCCATTTAAGAACCTACCCCCTGAAGCACGTCAGATACTGCTTTATGGCTCTGGAGAAAAAAGACCTCCTGCCGCTGCCAAGACCAAAGGTCGCCGCCGTTTCCAAGAGGAACTTTTTGAAGGCGTCATTCCTTACTTGCAGCGTCGCTGGCGTCAACAAGCCAGCGACGAGCGGGAGCAATTATTCACTTATCTTGTCAAGGGGGTTTGCCGCAGCTGTCAGGGAGCAAGGCTGAGGCCGGAATCTCTGACCGTCACCATTGCCGACATGAACATCTACCAGGTGAGCAGTCTGGATATCGCCCAATTGAATGGGTGGATAGATAACCTTGGTTTTCCACCCCAACAGAGGCCTGTGGCTGACCAGTTACTGAGCCAGGTAAGCCAGCGACTGGAGTTTTTGAGCCAGGTAGGGCTTTCCTACCTTAGTCTGGACCGGGCTTCCACCACCCTGTCAGGGGGAGAGGCCCAGCGTCTCCGTCTTGCCACCCAGATAGGCTCCAGACTTGTGGGAGTGCTCTATATCCTGGATGAGCCGAGCATCGGTTTACATCAGCGTGACAACCAACGGCTACTGGACACTCTCAAAACACTTCGCGATCAGGGAAACACCGTACTGATTGTTGAGCACGACGCCGAAACCATTATGACCGCGGATTATGTAGTTGATGTTGGCCCCGGTGCGGGTGATCAGGGTGGGCATCTCGTTTTCAGCGGCAAGCCGGCTTTACTTCTCCAGCATGCCGACTCCCTAACAGGGCAATACCTCTCTGGCAGTTTGAGCATTTCTGTGCCGGCCGGCAGGCGTAGTCCTGAACGTGGAGTTCTTACCATTGAAGGGGCCGGCGCCAACAACCTGCAAGATATCACCGCCTCAATCCCAATTGGTCTGTTCACATGTGTAACCGGTGTGTCCGGCTCGGGTAAGAGCACGCTCATTTTGGACACCCTCTATCGCGCCGCTGCAAAGCTGCTGCACCGTGCCCGGGAATTTCCTGGGACTCACCGTCGCCTTCGAGGACTTGAGGCACTAGACAAGGTTGTTCATATTGACCAGTCCGCTATCGGTCGCACCCCCAGGTCTAACCCGGCCACTTATACCGGGATCTTCACCCAGGCCCGAAACCTGCTGGCGCAGGTGCCAGAGGCTCGGACACGGGGATACAGGGCCGGCCGTTTCAGTTTTAATGTCAAGGGCGGCCGCTGCGAAGCATGTGCTGGTCAGGGTATTCTCAAAGTCGAAATGCTCTTTTTGCCTGACGTCTACGTTACCTGTGATGATTGCAACGGTCTCCGTTTCAACCGGGACACCCTGGAAATAATTTATAAGGGGAAAAATATCGCTCAAATGCTAGACATGACCATGAACGAGGCCCACCGCTTTTTCGGCAACATACCTCTCATTAAAGATAAGCTCTCCACCTTGGATGAAGTTGGGCTCGGCTATCTTAGACTAGGACAACCAGCCACAACACTATCAGGTGGTGAAGCGCAGAGAATCAAA
Source organism: Thermodesulfobacteriota bacterium (assembly GCA_947259475.1). Taxonomy (GTDB): domain Bacteria; phylum Desulfobacterota; class Syntrophobacteria; order BM002; family BM002; genus BM002. The sequence continues at coordinate 1,617 of CAMYLW010000037.1, read as the reverse complement.
CTGGCTCGGGAACTGAGCAAGCGCAGCACTGGCAAGACTCCTGGATGAACCCACCACTGGTCTTCATTTCGACGACATCAAGAAGCTGCTCTATGTTCTCAATCGCTTGGTAGAGGCCGGCAATACGGTCGTGGTCATTGAACATCACTTGGATGTCATCAAGACCGCAGACTTTGTCATCGACCTTGGACCTGAAGGAGGGACAGAGGGAGGCCAGATTGTCGGTACCGGTACACCTGAGGAGATCACCCAAATTCCTCAATCGCATACAGGACGGTATCTTAAGAAAATATTAAAGTAAAGAATGTAGAACCAACGGTGAGTGCTCAGCATGCAACTATTAGCTACCAAGTATTTGAGAATATGAACCGCAGAACCGCAGAACACGGAACCGCAGAATATCGAAGTAAAAAACATCGTCTTATTTTTTCAAAAACTTCTGCTGTTCGAAATTCCTTGTTCGACATTCGATATTCAAAATATAAGACAGGCTGAATTCAGCTTAACTTTTCAACCTACGCCCACCTTAACTTCATTAACATCTATGATCAAAGTCTGCAGGGTCTGCAACAACTCAGGCGCTATCTTTTCCGATTTAAGATAATTCAAGGCTGCCTTGGCGATGAATTTTCGGGACTCACTGGAAATCTTCACAAATCGAACACCCATGCCACGCGGCGAAATTTCATCATCAGGGCCCCATCTATTCGACCACGTCACTTCCGCTTGAGCTGTTAAGGCCTGGTCTGAGTTGGGAATATTCATGGTCAATTCAAAGACTTCATTGAGCCGTAACGGTTTTTGACAATGGATGAAGACTCCATTTGGGGTAACATTGGATGTTATCCCATCGATAGTACCTTTACCGGTCTTTACCACAGCCTGCCATTTTATTTCAGCTCTGGGATAGTCACGTTTTTCATTACTCACAAATCACCTTCCTTGTTGTCAGTGGTTTTTGCCAGAGTATCCAGACACGCCTTTCAACACACCTCTTGCTATAGTCAGATCTAAGCAGTTCCAGACGTAACGCGCAAGGAGACAAGCAGATAATTTGAGGAAAACCCCCATCGAACCGGGCGCGGATGGCTAGTGGGGGCAAGTGATATATGGTGTAGAGCAAGACAAGGAGCTGCAAACTCTACAGCGCCTTGCTTAGGCAGGAAAGATGCCAAAGGTGAAGAAAAGCGGACAAAGCCTTTAACCACAACAACTTAGCTGAGATATCTTACATCACTTGAGTTTTGTCAAAACGCCAGATTTGGCCAAAAGGCCAAAGGAGGGTTGGCGAAATCACCAATACAACATGCGGCTGCCAGCTCCTCTGCTTCTTAAGAAAACGTGCCTTCTTTATACTGGTCCCACCTAGTAGTGGTCACATCCAAAACAACAAATATGCGAGAAGTCTTTATATCAAACCCTGCCGGGATAACTACTATATGCGGTAACAGGATCTCAAACGAAAAAGTGTGGATTAAAGTATGTAATACACATTCTAGGGGGCCAGTTCAGACTTCAAGTATTCACGCTTTTACCGAGCACTGGAATTATTCAGGTATGATCAGCATATGTGGAGTTTTTCTGAATATCAGGAACTAAACATATATAGCAGGTATG